>NZ_JAKSYF010000129.1:0-104708 GCF_022829745.1 Methylobacterium sp. E-016 | reverse complement strand
ATGCCGTCGTAGACCGACAGCTCCAGCATCTTCGGGTCGACCATGATCAGGCGGCACTCCTCCGGCTTCATCCGGTAGAGCAGGCTGAGGATCATGGTGTTGATCGCCACCGACTTGCCCGAGCCGGTGGTGCCGGCCACCAGCAGATGCGGCATGCGGGCGAGATCGGCGATGATCGGCTCGCCGCCGATGTTTTTCCCTAAGCACAGCGCGAGCTTGTGCTTGGTCTCGACGAAGTCGGCCGAAGCCAGAAGCTCGCGCAGGTACACGGTCTCGCGCCGCGCGTTCGGCAGCTCGATGCCGATGGCGTTGCGGCCGGGCACGACCGCGACGCGGGCCGAGACCGCCGACATCGAGCGGGCGATGTCGTCGGCGAGCGAGATGACGCGGGAGGACTTGGTGCCGGGCGCCGGCTCGAGCTCGTAGAGGGTCACGACCGGGCCTGGGCGCACCGCGAGGATGTCGCCGCGCACGCCGAAATCGCCGAGCGTGGCTTCCAGCAGCGTCGCGTTCTGCTCCAGCGCGTCGGCCGAGACCAGGCTCGCCTGCGACGGGCCGCGCGGCTCGGCCAGGAGGTCGAGCGCGGGATGGCGGTAATCGTCCTGGCCGCTGGTCGGTGCCGGGCGGCGCGCGGGCGCCACCGGCGCCACCGGTGCGGAGACGCGGGAGGCCGCGGCCTCCGCCGGCACGGGGGTCGGCTCGTCCTCGCCCCTGAAATCTTCGCCCCTGAAATCCTCGCCCTCGAAATCCTCGTCGTCGTGGACGACGGGCAGCGGACGCCGGCCCTGCGGCGCAGGCGCGGCGTGGGGCGCGGCCGGAGCCGTGGCCTGGTCGGCGCGCGGCTCGAACACCGGCTCGCGGCGCGGCTCGGCCGCGCGGCCGCCGTTGGGGAGCTGGCTCGCCCAGGGTAGGTCCTCGTCGGAGAAGGCGCGGCGGGCGGCCAGGGCCGGCGAGGCGCCGGCATAGCTGAGCGCGCCGAGGCCGGCGCGTTGCGCCCGCCACAACTCCCAGCGTTCGGCCAGGGCCGCGCGACCGCGCATCGCCGCCTGGAGCACGGTGCCGAACCCGACGATCCCGAGACCCGGCTCGTCGGATTCGTCGCGGTCGTCGTATCGACGATCCTGCGCCGCGTCCGGATGGGTGCGGCGCGGCCGGTCGGCCCGCGCCATCGCGGGGGCCACGTCGTCCTCCGCCTCGTCGAGGCCGGGGGCCACCCGGCACGCGGCCGTCAGGCTGAGGATCGCGACGCCGGCGTAGACGAAGCCGACGAGGGCCGCGCCGGCCTGCGAGATCGCGCCGACGATGGTGCGCGCGGCCGACATCAGCGCGTCGCCGGCGACCCCGCCGAGCCCGGTCGGCAGCGGCCAGCGGGCGGTCGGCGGCAGGGCGCTGGCCACCGCGCTCGCGGCGCAGAAGCCGATGATCCACAGGGCGATGCGCATGCCGCCGTTCGGCAGGTCGCGCTCGCGCATCAGCCGGACGCCCCACAGCGCCGGCGGCAGCACGAAGGCGAGCGCACCGAGCCCGAGGATCTGCATGGCGAGATCCGAGACCACCGCCCCGGGCTGGCCGAGCACGTTGTGCGCGACGTGGTCGGTGGCGTGGTTGAGGCTCGGGTCGTCGATCGACCACGTCGCGAGAGCGACCGTCAGCGCGATCGCGCCCGTGAACAGGACGAGCCCACCGAGTTCCGTCAGCCGCCGCGCCAGGAACGGGCGCAGCGTGTCGACGAAGGTATCGTAGGGCGACGCGGAGCGGCGAAGCGAGCGCATGCGGGACCGGACGCGAAAGGAGACTCTGCCCCGGAGGCTAGGCGCCTTACGTTAACGCGCATTTAAGGTTGAAAAATCCTTCACGTCCCGGGCTTTGCCCTTGCGAGGACGGCCCGGATCGGAAACGCTTCCCTTTCCCCCCGGCCGGGCCTCCGGGCCGCCTGGGAAGACCGACGATGCTTGCCCCCGCCGAGTTCGACGCCCTGGTCGACCTGATCTACGAAGCCGCCGTCGTGCCCGAGATCTGGCCGGAGGTGCTCGACCGGATCGCCGCCGCGACGGGGTCCGTCGGGGCCATCATCCTCGCCGAGGGGCGGCACGGCCCCCGGTGGCGCGCCACCGGCGCCCTCCTGACGCACCTGCCGGAGGCGATCGCCACCGGTCTGATGGCGGTGAACCCGCGCCCGGGCCGCGCGCTGGCGCTCGGCCATTCGGGCTTCGTCCACGACCTCGACCTGTTCACCCATGCGGAGATGGACGCGGACCCGATGTACGGGTTCCTGCGGGCCCGCGGCCTCGGCTGGTGCACCGGCGTCGCCATCCCGACGGTGGGGGAGGATGCCGTGATCTTCTCCTGGGAACGGGCCTTCGCGGCGGGGCCGTTCACGCCGGAGACCGTGCGCGCCCTCGATCCCCTGCGCGCGCACCTCGCCCGCGCCGGGCTGATCGCCGCCCGCCTCGGGCTGGCGCAGGCCCGCAGCGTCGTCTCGGCCCTCGACCTGCTCGGCCTGCCGGCCGCGGTCCTGTCACCGGGGAACCGGGTGATCGCCGCCAACGGCCTGTTCGCCGGCCTCGTGCCCTCCGTCGCCCAGGATCGGTCCGATCGCGTCCACCTGACGGACCCGCGCGCGGACGGCCTCCTCGTCCGCGCGCTCGCGGCGCCGGTGCAGGCCGGCGACCCGAACACCGTCGCCTCCATCCCGATCGCGGCGCGGGCCGATCGCGGTGCGATGATCGCCCACCTCGTGCCGGTGCGCGGGGCCGCCCGCGACGTGTTCGCCGCCGCGGCGACGATCCTCGTCGTGGCGGATCTCCGGCAGGGCCGGGCTCTTCCGGCGGAGCTGATGCAGGGATTGTTCGACCTCACCCCCGCCGAGGCGCGCGTCGCCCGCGGGCTGACGAACGGGCACACGGTCGGCACGCTGGCCGACGTGCACGGCGTCTCGTCGGCGACCATTCGCACGCAGCTGAAGGCGATCTTCGCCAAGACCGGCACCGCCCGCCAGGCCGACCTCGTCGCGATGCTCACCGGCGCGGCGATCGGGCGCGACCCGACCTGACCTTCGGGATCCCGCGGAACGCGCGCGCGGTGGTGCAAAACGCGTTTCGATATGGCAGACCGTCATCATGAAGATCGACGGCCGCCCCTACAGGACTATCTTCCCCGACGCGGACGGCGTCAGCGTCCAGGTGATCGACCAGACCCGCCTGCCCTTCGCCTTCGAGCTGCAGCGGCTGGCGAGCCTCGACGACGCCGCGCGCGCGATCCGCACCATGGTGGTGCGCGGCGCGCCGCTGATCGGCGTGACCGCCGCCTACGGCCTGGCCTTCGCGATGCGCGAGGATGCTTCGAATGCCGGCCTCGACCACGCGGTGGCGGCGCTGGCCGCGACCCGCCCGACGGCGATCAACCTGCGCTGGGCGCTCGACCGGGTCGCGGGGAACCTGCGCCAGGTCCAGGCGCCCGAGCGATTCGCCCGCGCCTTCGCCGAGGCCGGCCGCATCGCCGAGGAGGACGTGGCGAGCTGCCGCGCCATCGGCAACCACGGCGTCGGCCTGATCGCCGAGATCGCGCGGCGGACCGGCCGGACGGTCAACGTCCTGACCCATTGCAACGCCGGCTGGCTCGCCACCGTCGACTGGGGCACGGCGCTGGCGCCGATCTACGTCGCCCACGAGGCCGGCGTGCCGGTCCACGTGATCGTCGACGAGACCCGGCCCCGCAACCAGGGCGCGGCGCTGACCGCGTTCGAGCTCAACGGCCACGGGGTGCCGCACACCGTCGTCGCCGACAACGCCGGCGGCCACCTGATGCAGCACGGGCAGGTCGATCTCTGCATCGTCGGCTCGGACCGCACCACCGCGTCGGGCGACGTCTGCAACAAGATCGGCACCTACCTGAAGGCCCTCGCCGCCCACGACAACGGCATCCCGTTCTACGTGGCGCTCCCGTTCTCGACGATCGACTGGACCCTGCAGGACGGCGTCGCCGAGATCCCGATCGAGGAGCGCGACGCGCGCGAGGTCACCCATCTCACCGGGCGGCTCGAGGATGGCGGCTTCGCCACGATCCAGGTGGTCTCGCCGGGCAGCCCGGTCGCCAACCCGGCCTTCGACGTCACGCCCGGACGCCTCGTCACCGGCCTGATCACCGAGCGCGGCATCGCGCGGGCCGATGCCGAGGGCCTGCTCGGCCTCTATCCCGAGCGCCGCCGCGCCGCCTGAGCGGCGACCCGTCGACGAGCGCGACCATGGCTTCGCCCCTCGCCTGCCAGCGGCACCTGTTCGAGATGCCGGCGGAGGTCGCCTACCTCGATGCCGCCGCCTGGACGCCGCTTCCGCGCAGCGTGCGCGAGGCGGGCGAGGCCGGCATGCGGGTGAAGAGCCTGCCCTGGGCCCATCCACGCTCCGAGGTGCCGCCTTGGACCGAGCGGGCGCGCTGCGCGGCGGCGGCCCTGATCGGCGCTCCGGCGGACGCCGTCGCCGTCGTCGGCTCGGTCGCCGACGCCATCGCGATCGCGGCGCGGGCGATCGCACCGGTGCCGGGCGGGCGCATCCTGCGCGTCGCCGAGGAGTTTCCGTCGCTCTGCCTGGCCTTCGACCGCCTCGCCGCGGAGGCCGGCATGGTGGTCGAGGCGGTGCCGCGCCCGGGCGACGGCGACTGGACGGCGGCGCTCCTCGAAGCGATCGCCCGCCCCGGTGCGCCGCCGCTCGCGGTCGCGACCCTGACGCCGCTGCACTGGGCGGACGGGACAATCATCGACCTCGACCGTCTCGCCCCGGCCGTCCGCGCGGCCGGCGCCGCCCTGGTGGTGGACGCGACCCAGGCGGTCGGCGCGATGCCGATCGACGTGGCCCGGCTGAAGCCCGATCTCCTGGCCTTCCCGACCTACAAGTGGGTGCTCGGCCCCTACAGCCTCGCCTTCCTCTATGCCGCACCGCATCGGCAGGAGGGACGGCCCCTCGCCGAGCATGCCGGGAACCGCCCGCCGGTCACGGGCGCACGCCGCTACGACCGCGGCGAATGCCACGATCCGGTCGGCCTGCCGATGGCGGCCACGGGCCTGGAACTCGTGGCGGGCTGGGGCGTGCCGGCGATCGAAGGCCGGCTTCGGGACTTGACCGACCGCCTCGCCGAAGGCGTTCAGGCCCTCGGCCTCGCGGTCCCGCCGCGCGCGCTGCGCAGCCCGCACATCCTGGGCGTCACGGTGCCGGGTGCCGACGCCGAGGATCTCGTCGCGCAGCTGCGGAGGCGGAACGTATTCGTCAGCGCCCGGCTCGGCCGCCTGCGGATCAGCCCGCACGTCTTTGTCGACAAGGTCGACCTGTGCCGCGTCCTGGCGGCGCTGGAGGCGGTGATGCCCGGTCGCGGCTAGAAATCGGCCCGCGGTCGGGCGGGAATGTCAGCGCCCGGGGCCCGTCGACCCGGCGGTGGCGAGGTTGCGGCGGGTCTCGGCCTGGCCGCTGACGTCGCCGAAATACTTGGTCGAATCGCCGAGCTGCACCGAAGGCTGGCAGTACGGCGTGCAGGAATACGAGTTCCGCTCCTCGGCGCCGCGCTGGATGGTGATCACCGAAGCCTGCGAGGCTTCCACCCGGATCGTCGTCTCGGCCAGCATCGCGCCGGCGGCGTCGAGGGCGATCAGGTTGGTTGCACCGAAGCTCTTGCCGGTCAGCACCAGCACGCCGTTCTTCTGCAGCGTGACGTCGGCGATGATCGGGTTGCCGACGATCACCGTCTGCGTGCGCTCGGGCAGGCGCATGACCTTGGCGTTGTCGACCATCACCGTGACGACGGGCAGGGTTTCCGCCCGCAGCGCGGGGGCCGTCGCGAAGGCGAGCGCGGCGGCGAGGGCGACGCCCGGCAGGCGCTTGGCCGAGCGGGCACGGGACGGGCGGTGGGGCTGGGTGAGGCGCATCGGCTGCTGAGACTCATCAATACGCTGGAGGCGCGTCGCGCGGGCGTGGTGCCTGCAGAGCGGTGCGACGCGCCGAGGCGCGCATCCCGTTCGCCTCCAGGCAACACCTTATTGGTGAAGGAACCGCTAAGCCGGTGCCGTGGCGGAGCGCCGAAGACTTGACGCTTTCTTCACCATGCGGGCGGTCGTGCCTCGATTTAGCGCTTTCGCGGACCGACTTAACCGAATGGCAAGGCGGGTCCGGCATCCTCCATCTGCCGCCGATCGAAACAACAGATCTTCGACGGTTACCTCGCAAGTGTTTCGACCAAGGATTGCAGCCATGAAGACCATGTTCAAGAACTTCGCTTCGGACGAGTCCGGCGCCACCGCGATCGAATACGGCATGATCGCCGCCCTCGTCGCCGTGGTCATCATTGGCACGCTGTCGACCCTGGGCTCCAAGCTGAAGAATACCTTCACGAGCGTCTCGAACCAGCTCGTCCAGTAGTTCGGCTTCGCGTCCATCGGAAACGGCGCAGTCGGCGGCAACGTCCCGGTCTCCCGGCCCTCCCACGGGAGGCGGCCAGGGGATCGGGGCTCGGGCCGACGGACCGTCACTGTGGACACGGGCCGTGAAGTCGGGGTGCGGTGCGTCCCTCGCGGGCGCGCATGCCCTGCCCCGCCGCGGGCCAAAGCCGATCCCGCCCCTGCGGGATCGGCTTCGCGTCGTCCGCGATCTCGGGCCCGTGCGTCCGGGCGCGACCTCGTTCGGAATTTGCGCTTTCTTCACGCCCGCGCCCGACACTCGCGACTTGGACACCCCATCGACGGTCGAATCGACCGCGATCGCAAGGATGATGGCAACGGTCATGGCAAGCGTGATGGCTAGCACCGGTCTGGCGAGCTTCGGCCTCCTGATCGTCTTCCCGTTCTTCATGGCCTACGCCGCGGCGAGCGACCTTCTCACGATGTTGATCCCGAACCGGATCTCGCTGGCCCTCATCGCCGGCTTCTGCGTGGTCGCCGCCACCGGCCTGTTCAGCCTTCCCGAGATCGGGATGCATCTCGCGGCCGGCGCGCTGGTGCTCGCCGTCACCTTCACCCTGTTCTCGCTGGGCAAGATCGGCGGCGGCGACGCCAAGCTCGCGGCTTCGACCGCGCTCTGGATCGGGTTCGACCAGCTTCTCGACTACCTGCTCGTCGCCTCGATCCTCGGTGGGGCGCTGACGCTGGCGATCCTCCTGGCGCGCAGCCATCCCCTGCCCTCCGTCGTCGCCCGCCTGCCCTTCGCGCTGCACCTGCACGACGCCAAAACCGGCATTCCCTACGGCATCGCGCTCGCGGCCTCCGCGCTGGTGATCCTGCCCGAGACCCTGGTCTGGACCCGCGCCCTCGGCGGCTGAGCCCCGAACCGAGCTGCCAGCGGCACCGACTGACGATGAAGATCGGCGCCACGGGCGGACGACCGCGTTAGGCGGCCGGAACCGCGTCATTCACCGTGCCGTCCGGTCAGACCGTCCTCGGACATCGGACGAAACGCGATGGTCATGCCTTCTTAACCCTAATTTGAGGAATTCGGCCCTAACGTCGGTCAACGGGCGGCGACCCTGCCGTTCCATGCTTTGGCCCGACGATGAAACCAGCGCGTCTTGCCGTCCTCGCCATCGCCCTCGTCGCGGGCGGTGGAGCGGCTTTCCTGATGAGCGGCGGCGATCCGCCGCCCCCGCCCGTCGTCAGGGTCGAGGCGCCCGCGCCGCCGACGACCGAGGTGCTGGTCGCGGCCGCCGAGCTGCCCATGGGTCAGGTGCTCCAGGTCGCCGACCTGCGCTGGCAGAAATGGCCCGACGACGCGCTGACCCCCGGCTACATCACCCGCAAGGACGTGCCGAAGGCGCTGGAGGAGACAGCCGGCGCCACGATCCGCTCGGCCTTCCTGGCCGGCGAGCCGATCCGCCCGCAGAAGCTCGTGCGGCCCGACAGCGGCTTCATGGCCGCGATCCTGCCCTCCGGGATGCGCGCCGTCGCGATCGTCACCGACAGCCGCGGCACCAACTCGGCCGGCGGCTTCATCCTGCCCAACGACCGGGTGGACGTGATTCGCACCTTCCGCGACGAGGACAATTCCAAGGCGACCGGCAGCGACGTGCAGGTCTCCCAGACCATCCTCACCGACGTGCGCGTGCTCGCGGTCGGCCAGCTGATCCAGGAGAAGAACGGCACCAACGTCGTCACCGGCGAGACCGCGACCCTCGCCCTGACCCCCGGCCAGGCCGAGAAGATCACGCTGGCCCAGAAGGTCGGCTCCCTCTCCCTCGCCCTGCGCAGCCTGGCCGATTCCGGCCGCCCGCCGGAAGCCGAGGCCGCGCCTCAGGAGGCGGCCCTGACGGTGATGCGCTTCGGCGTCAGCCGGCAGCAGACCCGGTGAGCCCCCCGATGCCCGAACCGCACGACGAGGTGCAGCCGATGACGGATTCCGGACCGACGCTCGCCGGCCATCCCGCGAGCCCCCTCACCCATCCTCTGGCGAGCCCGCTCGCCGGCCTGCTCGCCCTGCTGACGGCCTTCGGAACCGCTCCGGCGGCGGCGCAGGAGCGCGCGGTGCTCGGGCCCGCCCCGGTCCTGTCCGTCGGGCAGGCGGAGGCGAGCACGACCCGCAAGATCGAGCTGACCGCGGGCCGCTCCGTGATCGTCGACCTGCCGCGCGACGCCAAGGAGGTGTTCGTGGCCAACCCGGCGGTGGCCAACGCGGTGGTGCGCTCGACCCGCAAGGTCTTCGTCATCGGCATGGCCGACGGCGCGACCTCGATCTTCATCCTCGACGCGGAAGGCCGCCAGATCGCGGCGCTCGACGTGACGGTGGCGCGCGACCTCAAGCTCGGGGCGCTGCGCCAGCTCCTGGGCCAGAGCATTCCCGGCGGCCGCTTCGACGTGCGCGTCACCGGCGATTCGATCCTGCTGTCCGGCTCGGTCGGCTCCTCGTCCGAGGCGCAGCAGGCGATCGACATCGCCAACGCCTTCGTCGGCGTGTCCGGCGGCGCCGCCGGCGGTGGCGGCGCCGGAGCCCGCGGCGCGGTGATCAACAACCTAACGATCCGCAACAAGGACCAGGTGATGCTGCGCGTCACCGTGGTCGAGGTCGCGCGCACCGTCCTCAAGCAGTTCGGGATCAACCTCAGCGGCAGCTGGTCGGGGCTCAACCTCGCCAACGTGACGCCGCTCTCGCTCTCGGGCGGCCAGTTCCCGGCCGGGAACCTGCTCTCGGGCACGATCAACGGCACCGGCGGCGCGAGCATCACGGCGACGCTGCGTGCGTTCGAGCAGGCCGGCGTCTCGCGCGTTCTCGCCGAGCCGACGCTCACCGCGATCTCGGGCGAGTCGGCGAACTTCACCGCCGGCGGCGAGCTGCCGGTCCCGTCGAGCCAGAGCTGCACGCCGAGCCTCGTCGCGGGGACCCAGCCGACCTGCGTCGTCGGCATCGCCTTCAAGCCCTACGGCGTCACCCTCAACTTCACGCCGGTGGTGATGGCCGAGAACCGCATCTCCGTGCGCGTCGGCACGTCGGTGAGCGAGATCGACCCGCAGAACTCCTACTCGTTCGTCAGCGGCAACACGACCTCGGCCGTTCCGGGCCTGACGGTGCGCAAGTCCGAGACGACGGTCGAGCTCGCCTCGGGCGCCACGATGATGACCGCGGGCCTGATCCAGCAGAAGAGCAAGGCGGCGATCAACGGCCTGCCCGGCCTCGTCAACCTGCCGATCCTCGGTGCCCTGTTCCGCTCGCGCGACTACCAGCGGCAGGAGACCGAGCTGATGATCATGGTCACCCCCTACATCGCCAAGGCGATGGAGCCCCGGCAGGTGACGCGCCCCGACGACGCCTTCGTCGACGCCACCGACGGCCAGGCGATCCTGCTCGGGCAGATCAACCGGGTCTACGGCACCGCCGGCACCGCTCCGCTCGGGCGCGGCTATCGCGGCCGCGTCGGCTTCATCACCGACTGATCCTCGCCCCGCGGTGCCCCGCCCCGCGCGACTTCCCTCCTCCGCCCCGGCGTCGCCCCGCCCCAGGACCGAACCGATGACGTTGCCCGGCCTGCCCTCCCCCGCCCGACGCACCCTGGCCCTCGCCATGCTCGCCGCCTCCGTCGGCGGCTCGCTCGGCGCCTGCCATTCCGACCGTGCCGTCACCGGCTCGATCGCGCCCGCCGACTATCGCGCCCGCCATCCGATCGTGCTCGCCGACGGCAGCCGCGTCCTCGACGTGTTCGTCACCGGGGTCGGCCACCTCGACCCGCGGCAGGCCGCCGACATCGACGCGTTCCTGCTGGAATATCGCCGCTACGGCCGCGGCAGCCTCGTGATTGACCTGCCGCGCGGGGTGGCCCCTTCCGTCGGCGCCGGCGTCGAGCGCACCGCCGCCGCCATCCGCCGGCTCGGCGCCGAGGGCGGCGTGCCGGCGCGCGAGATCGTGGTCTCCGGCTACCCGGTCGCCGATCCCGGCCTCGCCAGCCCGATCCGCCTCAGCTTCCACCGCATGGAGGCGCGCGTCGCCGACAAGTGCGGGCTGTGGCCCCAGGACCTCGGCGAGAGCAGCCCGATCGCGAACTTCCGCAATCAGCCGTCGTGGAACCTCGGCTGCTCCACCCAGGCGACGATCGCCGCCCAGGTCGCCGACCCGGTCGACCTGGTGCGCGGGCGTCCCGAGGGCCGCATCGACACGATCCGCCGGGTCAAGGACATCGGCCAGCTTCGCGAGGGCAAGGATCCGTCAACCGCCTGGCGCCAGGATGGCAAGACGAGCGTGAAGTCCTCGGTCAGCGAGTGAGCCGCCGCGCGGCGCCACGCCCCGGCTCCGCCGACCCAGAGACCCAAACGTTAAGACTTAAGACCTAGACCCCAGACTCAAGAACCCGAACCCGAAGGCCTCGTCATGGCGGACCACCCCGAGACATCTGAGCGGATGATCGCCCCGGTGCCCCGGATCACGATCCAGGCGTTCTGCGAGGTCGCAGAGACCGCTGCGATGATCGAGAGCGCCGGGACGGACCGGCGCATGCAGAAGGCCCACCTCAAGGTCCAGATGGGGGGCGGCGCGGCCGCGGTCGAAGCCTACCGCCACGCGCCGACCCCCAACGTCATCATCATCGAGACGCAGGGTCCGAAATCCCGGCCGATGGAATGCCTCGACGCCCTCGCCGAGGTCTGCGACGCCGGCACCCGGGTGCTCGTCATCGGGCACGTCAACGACGTGACGCTGTATCGCCAGTTCATCCAGCGCGGCGTCAGCGACTACCTGATGGCGCCGGTCGAGCCGCTGACGCTGATCGCCTCGCTCTCGGACCTGTTCGCCGCCCCCGGGGTCAAGCCGGTCGGGCGGACCATCGCGGTCTACGGCGTTAAGGGCGGCATCGGCGCCTCGACGGTCGCCCACAACCTCGCCTGGTCGATCGCCCGCGGCCAGGGCGCGCAGACGGTGATCGCCGACCTCGACATCGCCTTCGGCACCGCTTCGCTCAACTTCAACCAGGATCCGCCGCAGGGTGTCGCCGAGGCGGTGTTCGCGCCCGAGCGCCTCGATTCGGCGCTGGTCGAGCGCCTGCTCTCGAAATGCAGCGACCAGCTCAGCCTGCTCTCGGCGCCGGCGAGCCTCGACCGCACCATCGACCTGTCCGAGCCGGCCTTCGACGCGCTGATCGACCACCTGCGTGCGGCCGTGCCCTGCATCGTCCTCGACGTGCCGCACCAGTGGTGCGCCTGGTCGAAGCGGGTGCTGACCGGGGCCGACGAGATCCTGATCGTCGCCGGCCCCGATCTCGCCAGCCTGCGCAACGCCAAGAACCTGCTCGGCGCGCTGCAGCAGGGCCGGCCCAACGATGCGTGGCCCCGGGTGATCCTGAACGGCGTCGGGGTGCCCAAGCGTCCCGAGATCGGCGCGGCGGATTTCACCAAGGCGCTGGAATCGCCGCTTGTCGCCAGCATCCCGTTCGACCCGGCGCTATTCGGCACCGCCGCCAACAACGGCCAGATGATCGCGGAGGTGCAGGCCGGCTCGAAGGCCGCCGAGATCTTCGCCGACCTCGCCGCGGCGATGCTGGGACGGCCGGAGGCGAAGCGCGCCCGCCCCAACCTGCTCGAGCCGCTCCTCGCGAAGCTCGCGCGCCGGAAGGCGTCCTGATGCCGATGCTCTCGCGGGCCGCCGTGCCCTCCCCGGCGGGCGATGCGGCCCACGCGCGCCTCGCAGCCAGATGCGCGCGGACGCCTGCGCGCCCGTCCTTTCCGACGCGATCCGAGGATTCGTCCCATGTTCGGTAGGAGGCAGGGTACCGCCGCGGCGCCGGCTGCAGCACCGCCGCCGGCCGCCCTGCGCGCGACCGCGCCGGTGCTGGTGCAGGAGAACGTGGCCGGCAAACGCATGGATGCGTCGCCCGCCGTGGTGGCGCAGGACAACCCGCGCTCGGAGGATTACTACCGCACCAAGAGCATGATCTTCGGCGCGCTGATCGAGGCGATCGACCTCGCGCAGCTCTCGCGCCTCGAGCCCGATGCGGCGCGCGAGGAAATCCGCGACATCGTCTCGGAGATCATCGGCCTCAAGAACATCGTGCTGTCGATCGCCGAGCAGGAGGAGCTGCTCGACGACATCTGCAACGACGTGCTCGGCTACGGCCCGCTGGAGCCGCTGCTCGCCCGCGACGACATCGCCGACATCATGATCAACGGCGCCAACCGCGCCTTCATCGAGGTGAACGGCAAGATCCAGCTCACCAACGTGCGCTTCCGCGACAACCAGCAGCTGATGAACATCTGCCAGCGCATCGTCAGCCAGGTCGGGCGCCGGGTCGACGACGCCTCGCCGATCTGCGACGCGCGCCTTCCGGACGGCTCCCGCGTCAACGTCATCGCGCCGCCGCTGGCCATCGACGGCCCGGCCCTGACCATCCGAAAGTTCAAGAAGGACAAGCTCACCCTCGACCAGCTCGTACGCTTCGGCGCGATCTCGCCGGAGGGGGCGGAGATCCTGAAGATCATCGGCCGGTCGCGCTGCAACATCGTCATCTCCGGCGGCACCGGCTCGGGCAAGACCACCCTGCTGAACTGCCTCACCGCCTTCATCGAGCACGACGAGCGCGTCATCACCTGCGAGGACGCGGCGGAGCTGCAGCTTCAGCAGCCGCACGTGGTGCGCCTGGAGACGCGCCCGCCCAACATGGAGGGCCAGGGCCAGGTCACCATGCGCGACCTCGTCAAGAACTGCCTGCGCATGCGGCCGGAGCGGATCATCGTCGGCGAGGTGCGCGGGCCGGAGGCGTTCGACCTGCTGCAGGCGATGAACACCGGCCACGACGGCTCGATGGGAACGCTGCACGCCAACTCCCCGCGCGAGTGCCTGTCGCGCATCGAGTCGATGATCTCGATGGGCGGCTTCACCCTGCCCTCCAAGACGCTGCGCGAGATGATCTGCGGCTCGATCGACGTCGTGGTGCAGGCCACCCGCCTGCGCGACGGCTCGCGCCGCATCACCCACATCACCGAGGTGCTCGGGATGGAGGGCGACGTCATCACCACCCAGGACGTCTTCCTGTTCGACATCGTCGGCGAGGATGCCAACGGCAAGCTGATCGGGCGCCATCGCTCCACCGGCGTCGGCCGGCCGAAATTCTGGGAGCGGGCGCGCTACTACGGGCTGGAGCGGCAACTCGGCGAGGCGCTCGACGCCGCCGCCGAGGCGTCGGGCGCGCTGTGAACGCCGCCGCGAACGTCCCGCTCGCCGTCGGGCTGGTCTTCGTGACCACGCTCGCCCTCGGCTACGTCTTCCTGATGCCGCTGCTGATGGGCGAGCGGCGGGCGACGCAGCGCCTCAGGACGATCAGCGCCTCGGCCGCCGGCAACGCGATCCGCGGCGTCACCGTGAACCGGCGCGAGCAGGTCGCGAAGACGCTCGGCGAGATCGAGGCCAAGGCCAAGGGCGCCGCCAAGGTGACCCTCGAGCTCAAGATCGCGCGGGCCGGCCTGGCGTGGTCGGAGCGGACCTACTGGATGATCTCCGCCGGCCTCGCGGTGGTGGTCGGCTTGCTCGTGCTCATGATCACCGCGAGCCCGATCGCCGGGCTGGGGGGGACCTTCGTCGGCGGCCTCGGCGTGCCGATGTTGCTGCTGCGCCACCTGCGCAAGCGCCGCATCGCGAACTTCACGAAGGAGCTGCCCAACGCCGTCGACGTGGTGGTGCGCGGCATCCGAACCGGCATCCCCGTCAGCGACTGCTTCCGCATGGTCTCCCGCGAGGCCGAGGAGCCGGTGCGCTCGGAGTTCCGGGTCGTCATCGAGACCCAGGCGTTGGGCCTGTCGCTCGGCGAGGCGGTCTCGCGGCTCTACGAGCGGGTCCCGGTGCAGGAGGTGAACTTCTTCGCAATCGTGATCAACATCCAGCAGCAATCGGGCGGCAACCTCTCCGAGGCGCTCTCCAACCTGTCGCGGGTGCTGCGCGAGCGTCGGAAGATGGCCGGCAAGGTCCAGGCGATGAGCATGGAGGCCAAGTCCTCGGCCGGCATCATCGCCGCGCTTCCGTTCTTCGTCGCGGGCATCACCTATTTCACCAGCCCGGATTACATCTCGATCCTCTGGACCACCAATTTCGGCAAGCTCGCGCTGCTGGGCTCGGCGATCTGGATGAGCATCGGCATCCTCACCATCAAGAAGATGATCGCGTTCGACATCTGAGGCCGCCTGCGGCCCGCGCCGTCCGGCAGCCCGGATCGCGCCGCGCCGGGCTCGATCACATCCGGTCGTCACCCGAAGCCCGACGGCCCTTTCGCGGAAGCCCATCGCCATGATCGACCTCATCGCCGATAAGGTCTTCGACCCGCGCACCATGGGCATCGCGTTGACCGCGGTCGCCGTGGCGGCGACGGCCTTCGCCGTGGCGCAGCCGTTCCTCGAGAGCGACAACCTCGGCAAGCGGATGAAGCTCGTCAGCGACGAGCGCGAGATCATCCGGCGGCGGGAACGCGAGCGCCTCAACACCAAGGCGACGCTGCGGATCGAGCCCAAGGCCTACATGAAGCAGGTCGTCGAGCGGTTCGACCTGCGCCGCTGGCTCGGCACCGACACGGCCAAGCGCAAGCTCCTGATGGCCGGCTATCGCGGCCAGCAATCCGAGACCACGTTCCTGTTCTTCCGCCTGGTCATGCCGATCTCGGCGACGCTGGGCTCGCTGTTCTACCTGTTCGTGCTGGAGGCCCTGGACCAGCCCTACCTGATGCGCCTTGGCATCGTCATCGCCTGCGCCTACGGAGGCATCAAGGCGCCGGAACTCTACCTCGTCAACAAGTCGAACAAGCGCAAGGCCGAGATCAAGCTCGCCTGGCCCGATGCCCTCGACCTGACGCTGATCTGCGTCGAATCGGGCATGGCGATCGAGCACGCCTTCCGGAAGGTGAGCACCGAGATCGCCGCCACCTCGGTGGTGCTGGCGGAGGAACTCGCCCTGATGACCGCCGAGATGTCGTTCCTGCCCGATCGCCGGCAGGCCTACGAGAACCTCGCGATGCGCGTCGGCCTCGAGCCGGTGAAGGCCGTCGTCACGGCGCTGATCCAGGCCGAGCGCTATGGCACCCCGATCGGCCAGGCGCTGCGCGTGCTCGCGCAGGAGAGCCGCGACCAGCGCATGAACGAGGCCGAGAAGAAGGCGGCCTCGCTGCCGCCGAAGCTGACCGTGCCGATGATCCTGTTCTTCCTGCCGGTGCTGTTCGTGGTGATCATCAGCCCGGCGATCATCCAGGCGATGCGCTGACGCCCGAGGGGCGCCGCTCCCGCCCGGCGTCGCCACCTCGGCTCGGAAGGGCTCGCGGCGCGCTCTTCGAGGGCGATGCGGGCAAGCATTCGCCCCCGCAAATCCTTGACAGATCGCGTGCCGATCCCCTATCCACCGGGCACAACGCGCGGCTTCCTCGCAGAAGGCCGTGCGTTTCGCGTTGCGGCGGCCCTTCGGGCGGATCGCGACGAATGCATAAGAAGTCGGTCCAGGGCGCGTCCCGGAGGCCGTTCGAACCACGAGAGAGACGATGTTCGCAGTCATCAAGACGGGCGGCAAGCAGTATCGCGTTGCCGAGAACGACACCATCACCATCGCCAGCCTCGAAGGCGACGAAGGCTCCGCCGTGACCTTCGGCGAGGTCCTGCTGTTCACCGACGGCGACGCGACCCAGGTCGGCGCGCCGCTCCTGTCGGGCTTCAGCGTCACCGGCGAGATCGTCTCCCACGGTCGCGACAAGAAGGTCATCGCCTTCAAGAAGCGCCGCCGGCAGAACTCGCGGCGCAAGCGCGGCCACCGCCAGCACCACACGGTCGTGCGCATCACCGGCCTCTCGGCCGGTTCGAAGAGCGCGTAAGGGCGACCCCGCCCCCACGCGATCCGCACGTTCCGATCCCACGTCATTCGAAAGACTGAACCATGGCACACAAAAAAGCAGGCGGCTCGTCCCGCAACGGCCGCGACTCGGCCGGCCAGCGCCTCGGCGTGAAGAAGTTCGGCTCGGAAGCCGTGATTCCGGGCAACATCATCGTGCGCCAGCGCGGCACCAAGTGGCACCCCGGCACCAATGTCGGCATGGGCAAGGATCACACCCTGTTCGCGCTGACCGAGGGTCGCGTGGAGTTCCAGACCAAGCGCGGCCGCGCCTTCGTGGCGGTGGTGCCGCTCGCGCAAGCGGCAGAGTAGACGGCGGGCGCCTCGAACAGGCGAAGCAGGCCCCGCCGGTGTCCCACACCGAACCGGCGGATCTGTTTCTCGCATCCTGGCCACGAGGCCGGGGGGTCGAACGGAAGACGCGGGGGAGGATGGGGCGCCATCCTCCCTTTCGTCGTCTCAGCGCAACGGTCCTCCGCTACGGAGGATCGCGGCGGAGGAGCCCGAACGATGTTCCCCGATCTGACCCGCGACGACGTCTTCCGGATCGAGACCCGCAGCCTGTGGCTGCGCTGGCCGCGCGCCAAGGACGTGGACGCGATCGTGCGGCTCGCGGGCGACCGGTCGGTGGCCGAGATGACCGCGCGGATCCGCCACCCGATCGACCGGATGGAGACCGAGACCTTCGTGCTGGAGGCGCGGCGCTGCAACGCCGCCGGCGAGGGCCTGGCGATGGCGGTCTCGCTCCGGTCCGACCCGGACGGCCTCGTCGGGTTCGTCGGCATCCGCGCCGACGCGGCGACGGCGGGGGCCCGCCTCGGCTACTGGCTCGGCCGGCCCTTCTGGGGCCGCGGCCTCGCCACCGAGGCCGCCGAGGCGATGGTGCACGCCTACTTCGCCTATGCCGGCGGCTCGGTGCTGTCGGCGGATGCGCGGGCGGAGAACCCGGCGTCGCGCCGGGTGCTGGAGAAGGTCGGCTTCGTCCGCACGGGAACGGCGACGGATTATGTCCCCGTCCGCGGCTGCGACCTGACATCCGATCGCTTCCGGCTCGACCGCGCCGCGTGGTCGGCCCGGTTCGGGGTCTCCGGCTGCGACCGGGCAGCCTGACGAAGCGATCGGCCCGGCGCCCTTGACGTCGCTGGACGGATCGAGCGGAATCGATCCCTCGCCGTCTCGGCCCAAGGCCGAAGCGACGGGGTTCGCGGCGGAGCTGCGCAGCGTGCGCGACGCCGATGGACGGGGCCGCATCGCCGCGGCGTGAACGAGACGGGGCGGGCCGGTGGCCCGCGCCCCGACATGAAGACGAGCGACACCGTGAAATTCCTCGACGAAGCCAAGGTCTATGTCCGTTCCGGCGACGGGGGCGCGGGATGCGTCGCGTTCCGGCGCGAGAAGTTCATCGAGTTCGGCGGCCCCAACGGCGGCGACGGCGGGCGCGGCGGCGACGTCTGGGTCGAGTGCGTCGAGGGCCTGAACACGCTGATCGACTATCGCTACCAGCAGCACTTCAAGGCGCGGAAGGGCGAGCACGGCATGGGCTCGAACCGCCACGGCGCCAACGGCGCCGACGTGGTGCTGAAGGTGCCGGCCGGAACCCAGATCCTGGCGGTCGACGGCGAGCACCTGATCGCCGACATGACCCAGGTCGGCCAGCGGGTCCGGCTCGCCAAGGGCGGCAACGGCGGCTTCGGCAACGCCTACTTCACCACCTCGACCAACCGCGCCCCGAAGCATGCCAATCCGGGTCTGGAAGGCACCGAGCAGTGGATCTGGCTGCGCCTCAAGCTCATCGCGGATGCCGGCCTCGTCGGGCTACCGAACGCCGGCAAGTCGACCTTCCTGGCGACCGTGACCTCGGCCAAGCCGAAGATCGCCGACTATCCCTTCACCACCCTGCATCCGGGGCTCGGCGTCGTGCGCTCGGATGCCCGCGAGTTCGTGCTCGCCGACATCCCCGGGCTGATCGAGGGCGCACACGAGGGCGTCGGCCTCGGCGACCGGTTCCTGGCCCATGTCGAGCGCTGCCGGGTGCTGCTGCACCTCGTCGACGCCACCTGCGAGCATGCCGGCAAGGCCTACAAGATGGTCCGGCACGAGCTGGAGGCCTACGGCGAGGACCTCGCCGGCAAGCCCGAGATCGTGGCGCTCTCCAAGGCCGACGCGATCGACGCCGACACCCTGAAGGAGCAGGTCGCCCGCCTGAAGCGCGCCGCCAAGCGCAAGCCGCTCGTCCTGTCCTCGGCCTCGGGCCAGGGCGTGCCGGAGGCGCTGCGTGCGCTCCAGGGCGAAATGGATGCCGCCGCCGAGGCCGATCGGGTGCCCGAGGCGGCCTGGCAGCCGTGATGACGGGGGTGATCGGGTCGGTTAGCATCGCCCGAGGTTGTTGAACCTGTGGAGGTTTCGATGACGGAAGCGCTGATCGTCATGAACGACGAAGCCTTCGCTCTTGCCCATGAACTCGCGGAGCGCGCCGGCACCACGGTCGACGAGGCGGTGGTCACGGCGTTGCGAGAGCTCGACCGCCGCGTCGCGACGGTCAACGATGACCTGACACCGACGCAACGTGCCGAACGGGACGTGATCCGAGCGCTGGTCCGCGAGGCGCGGGCACATCGCATCGCGAACGTC
Organism: Methylobacterium sp. E-016; assembly: GCF_022829745.1. NCBI lineage: Bacteria > Pseudomonadati > Pseudomonadota > Alphaproteobacteria > Hyphomicrobiales > Methylobacteriaceae > Methylobacterium > Methylobacterium sp. E-016. The sequence continues at coordinate 85,779 of NZ_JAKSYF010000129.1, read as the reverse complement.
CCCACCGATCATGACTATCTCTACGACGAGTACGGCCTGCCGGTATGATCGCGCTCGACACCTCGGCGATCGTCGCGATTGCGATGGAAGAGCCTGAAGGCGAGCGTTTCGACACGCTGGTCGCCAAGAATCGGGCGATCATCGGAACCCCGACGTTGCTCGAGGCGAGGATCGTGCTGGGCTCGCTGATGCCGGGTTTTGCCGAGGATTTTTTGGAGGTCCTGATCCTGCGGACCACGGTGCAGCCGGTCGCCTTCACGCTCCAGATGTACCGCATGGCATCCGATGCCTTCCAACGCTTCGGGAAGGGACAAGGGCATCCGGCGCGGTTGAACTTCGGCGACTGCCAATCCTACGCCGTCTCCAAAGCCCACGATGCGCCCCTCCTGTTCAAGGGCGACGACTTCGTCCACACCGACCTCGTCCCAGCTTACGTCCCGGCGTCATGACCCCCTCCCTCGATCAATTCCGCCGCGTCGTCATCAAGGTCGGCTCGGCCCTGCTGGTGGACCGCGCCCGCGGCCGGCTGCGGCACGCTTGGCTCGCGGCGCTCGCCGAGGACATCGCCGACCTGCATGCCCGCGGGGTCGACGTGCTGGTGGTGTCCTCGGGCAGCATCGCGCTCGGGCGCACCGTGCTCGGCTTCGCGCCGGGGGCCCTGCGGCTGGAGGAGAGCCAGGGCGCGGCCTCGGTTGGGCAGATCGCGCTGGCGCGGCACTGGGCCGAGGCGCTGGGCCACCACGGCATCGTCGCCGGGCAGATCCTGGTGACGCCGCAGGACACCGAGGAGCGCCGCCGCTACCTCAACGCGCGAGCGACCGTGCTCAAGCTCCTGGAGATGCGCGCGGTTCCGGTGGTCAACGAGAACGACACGGTGGCGACCTCCGAGATCCGCTACGGCGACAACGACCGGCTCGCCGCCCGCGTCGCCACGATGATCGGCGCCGACGTGCTGGTGCTGTTCTCCGACATCGACGGCCTCTACACCGCCCCCCCGAATGCCGATCCGGACGCGCGCCACCTGGCCGTGGTCGAGCGGATCACGCCCGAGATCGAGGCGATGGCCGGCGGTCCCGCCTCGGAGCTGTCGCGGGGCGGCATGCGGACCAAGGTCGAGGCCGCCAAGATCGCGGTGTCGGGCGGGACCCACATGATCATCGCCGACGGCCGCGAGAAGAATCCGCTCCGCAGCGTCGTCGCGGGCGGCCGATGCACTTGGTTCCTGTCCGGTTCCACGCCCACCGCAGCGCGGAAAACCTGGATCGCCGGGTCGCTCGAGCCGCGCGGCACCCTGGTGATCGACGACGGCGCGGCGCGCGCGCTCGACGGTGGGGCGAGCCTGCTGCCGGTCGGCGTCTGCGGCGTCGAGGGCAGCTTCGGCCGGGGCGACGCCGTGCTGATCCGCGACCGCGCCGGGCGGGTGCTGGGCCGCGGCCTCGTCGGCTACGACAGCACGGAGGCGGCGCTGATCCAGGGGCGCCCGAGCACGCAGATCGCCGACCTCCTCACCTATCCGGGACGCGCCTGGATGGTGCATCGCGACGACTTGGCGATGTTCTAGAACCGGTCGCGCCGCGTCCATGACTGGATACGAGCGCCTTCGAAACGTTCCGATCTTTGCCGCGGCGCTTGTTTCGTGCTGCCCGAGGATGCAGATAAGTCGCAGCTTCGTAGGCGGCTCGGGGAAGGCCGCCGACCTGGGATGATGCCCGTGCCAGTCCTGAACATGCGATCCGGCTTCGCGTCGGCCGACGACCTCGCCGAGCAGATGAACGGCATTGGCCGGCGCGCCCGCGCCGCCGGCCGCAAGCTGGCGCTGGCCTCGGCCGAGACCAAGGACGTGGCGTTGCGGGCCATCGCCGAGCGCCTGCGCGCCGACCGCGCCGCCATCCTGCGCGAAAACGCCCGCGACGTCGCCGCCGCGAAGGCCGCCGGGCAGAGCCAGGCGCTGATCGACCGGCTGACCCTCGACGAGGGCCGCCTCGCGGCGATCGCCGACGCGGTCGAGAAGATCGGCGCGCTGGCCGACCCCGTCGGGCGCCAGGTCGCGGCCTTCGAGCGCCCGAACGGCCTGCTGATCGAGCGCATCGCCGTGCCGCTCGGCGTCGTCGGCGTGATCTTCGAGAGCCGCCCGAACGTCACCGCCGATGCCGGCGCGCTCTGCCTCAAGGCCGGCAACGCGGCGATCCTGCGGGCCGGCTCGGACAGCCACCGCAGCGCCATGGCCATCGCCGAGGCGATGCGGGCCGGGCTCGAGGCCACCGGCCTGCCCGCGGACGCGATCCAGATCGTGCCGACGAAGGACCGCGCCGCGGTCGGCGCGATGCTCGCCGGCCTCGACGGCTGCATTGACGTGATCGTGCCCCGCGGCGGGCGCGGCCTGGTCGAGCGCGTCCACGCCGAGGCGCGGGTCCCGGTCTTCGCCCACCTCGACGGCATCTGCCACGTCTACGTCGCGGCCGCCGCCGACCTCGGCATGGCCCGGACCATCCTGCTCAACAGCAAGATGCGGCGCACCGGCATCTGCGGCGCCACCGAGACGCTGCTGGTCGACCGCGCCTGCGCCGGCACCCATCTCGCCCCCCTCGTCGCCGCCCTGCTCGACGCCGGCTGCGCGGTGCGCGGCGACGCCGACGTGCAGGCGGTGGACGGTTGCGTCACGGCGGCGACCGAGGCCGACTGGCGCACCGAGTACCTCGACGCGATCATCTCGGTCCGCGTCGTCGACGGGCTCGAGGCGGCGATCGAGCACATCGAGACCTACGGCTCGCACCACACCGACGCGATCGTCACCGAGGACGGCGACGAGGCCGTCCGCTTCCTCGCCGAGGTCGATTCCGCGATCGTGGTGCACAACGCCTCGACCCAGTTCGCCGATGGCGGCGAGTTCGGCTTCGGCGCCGAGATCGGCATCGCCACCGGCCGCATGCATGCCCGCGGCCCGGTCGGCGTGGAGCAGCTCACCACCTTCAAGTACCGGGTCCACGGCAGCGGCCAGACGCGCCCGTGAGCGGCGCGGTCTCGCCTGCCGTGATCCGCGCCGTTGCGTGAGGGCGCGCTGCCGCCCGCGTCGCCGGGGATGCGGATCGGCCTGTACGGCGGCTCGTTCAACCCGGCGCATGCCGGCCACCTGCATGTCGGCACCATGGCGCTGCGCCGCCTGCGCCTCGACCGGGTGTGGTGGCTGGTCACGCCCGGAAACCCGCTGAAGCGCGGGCGGCCGATCGCGCCGCTCTCCGAGCGCTGCGCGCAGGCCGCCGCGGTGGCGAAGGGCGATCCGCGGATCGCGGTGACCGGGTTCGAGGCGGCGATCGGCGCCCGCTTCACCCGCGACACCCTGCGCTGGCTGGTGCGGCGGCGGCCGGGCATCCGCTTCGTCTGGATCATGGGGGCCGATTCGCTGGCGAGCTTCCATCGCTGGAAGGGCTCGGCCGAGATCATGGGCCTGATGCCGGTCGCGGTGATCGACCGCCCCGGCCACACCCTCAGCGCGCCGGGCGCGCGGGCCGCCCGACGGTTCTCCGCCGCCCGCATCCCGGAATCGGACGCCTCCGCCCTGCCGGGCATGGCGCCCCCGGCCTGGGTGTTCCTGCACGGCCCGCGCTCGCATCTCTCCTCGACGCAGATCCGCGATGCGCGGAGCGGCACCGGGGAACCTTGAATTACCGCCCGGAACCGGCCAAAGTCGTCGGTTCAACGCAGGCGCGCGTCGCCACTGCCGATATCCGAGGAATCAGGACGCTGTCCGAGTCGCTCCACACGGGAACCCAGGGTTCCGAGACCGCCGCCCTGGCCAGGGTCGAAGACCTGAGGACACTCGTGCTCGGGTGCCTCGACGAGATGAAGGCCGAGGAGACGATCGCCATCGATCTCGCCGGCAAGACCTCGATCGCCGACACGATGATCATCGCCTCCGGACGGTCGCAGCGTCACGTCGGCTCGATCGCCGACCACATCACGCAGGAGATGAAGGCCAAGTCCTTCGGCACCGCCCGCGTCGAGGGCATGCCGGCCTGCGACTGGGTGCTGATCGATGCCGGCGACATCCTCGTCCACATCTTCAGGCCCGAGGTGCGCGGCTTCTACAACCTCGAGAAGATGTGGGGCTCCGACCGCCCCTCGGGCGTCTCCGCCGACTGAACGCCGACCCGTTGCGCCTCCTCGTCGCCGCGATCGGGCGCCTCAAGAACGGGCCCGAGCGGGACCTGACCGCGCGCTACCGCGAGCGTGCGGCCCAGCTCGGTCGCGGCCTCGGCTTCCCCGCCTGCGACATCGCCGAGATGGTCGAGAGCCGTGCGCGGCGTGCCCCCGACCGCTGCGCCGAGGAGGCGTCCGGGCTGCTCGCCCAGGTGCCGGCCGGCGGCGTCCTCGTCGCCTACGACGAGCGCGGCCGCGCCGACCTGCCGAGCGAGCGCGTCGCCGAGCGCATCCGCGACTGGCGCGATGCCGGGCGCCCGGCCCTGGTGGTCGCCATCGGCGGGGCCGACGGGCTCGATGCCGCCGTCCGGGCCCGGGCCGACCTCACCCTGTCCTTCGGTGCCGCGACGCTGCCTCACGGCATCGTGCGCGTGCTGGCGCTCGAGCAGCTCTACCGCGCCCTCACGATCCTGGCGGGCCACCCGTATCATCGCGGCGATCCCGACGGGTGAATGCCTCGCGTGCGCCGCAATGCTGGATGAGACCTGCGCTGATGAACGGAGCCGGCAAACGCACGCCATGACGCTGGTCCTCACGAGGCTGGTCGCCACGGGCGCCCTCGCCGCGGCCCTCGCCGCCCTGCCCGCGGCCCGTCCGCGGGCCCAGGACGCGGCGGCGCCCGTCACCGAGGCCGAGCGCATCCAGCGCGCCATCGACGAGCGCGACCGCCGCGCGGACAACCTCAAGCGGGTGCAGGATGCGCTCGCCGCGAGCGTGGGCGCCAAGGCGCAGTTCGAGTCCGAGATCGCCAGCATCGGCGGCGACCGGGCCAAGCTCGACGCGGCGCTCCTCGATGCCGGCCGGCAGTCCCAGGCCACCGAGGACCGGATGAGCCGCCTGGAGGAGCGCCTCAAGACGCTGTCGGGCAGCGAGGCCGCCATCCGCCGCTCGCTCGAGGCCCGCCGCGGGGTGATCGCCGAGATCCTGGCGGCGCTCCAGCGCATGGGCCGGCGCCCGCCGCCGGCGGTGCTGGTCAACCCGGAAGACGTTCTGGCGGTGATCCGCACCTCGATGCTGCTCGGGGCGATCGTGCCCGAGATGCGCGGCGAGGTGGACACGCTGGCCGCCGACCTCGCCGAGCTCGTGCGCCTGCGCGGCCTGATCGCCGCCGACCGGCAGGGCATGCAGAACGACCTCGCCGGCTGGGCGCGCGAGCAGCAGCGCCTCGCGGCCCTCGTCGCCGCGCGGAGGACCCGGCAGGCGGAGGTCGAGACCGGGCTCGCCGCCGAGCGGACCCGTGCGGCCGACCTCGCCAAGGAGGCCCGGAGCTTGAAGGACCTCCTCGACCGCATCGAGGGCGAGGTCGCCACCGCCAAGCGCTCCGCCGACGAGGCCAAGGCGGCCGAGCAGCGCGAGGCGAAGGCGACGCAGGAGCGTTTCGCCGCAGCCGGCATCCGCGACCCCGCCAAGCTCGCCCCGAAGGTGAAGTTCGTCGACGCCCGGGGGGACGTGCCGCGCCCGGTCAGCGGCCGCCTGCTGCGCGGCTTCAACCAGCCCGACGGCAACGGCGGGATGACGCGCGGCATTTCGCTCGCCACCCGCGCGAAGGCCGTGGTGTCCTCTCCCGCCGACGGCTGGGTGCAGTTCGCCGGGCCGTTCCGGTCCTACGGACGACTCTTGATCATCAACGCCGGCGATGGCTACTATCTTCTGCTGGCCGGGATGGACCAGATCTCGGTCGAGGTCGGCCAATTCGTGCTCGCGGGCGAGCCGGTCGGTAACATGGGCGAGGGAAGTGCGGTCCAGCCGGTGATGAGCGGCGACGGCAGCGATCCGATCCTGTACGTGGAATTCAAGAAGGACGGCGGCTCCATCGATCCGGAGCCTTGGTGGGCGAAAAGCCCCAGCGAGAAGGTTCGCGGATAATGCGCAAGACGTCCCTCATCATGCTCGGCGCGTTCCTGGGAGCAGGCACGTCGATGGTCGCGACGCAGACCGACTTCCTGTCGGGTCCGCGCGCCGTGGCGGCCTCCGCCGAGACCTACCGCCAGCTCAGCCTGTTCGGCGACGTGTTCGAGAAGGTCCGCACCGATTACGTCGAGAAGCCGGACGAGGCGAAGATGATCGAGGCGGCCGTCAACGGCATGCTGACCTCGCTCGACCCGCATTCGAGCTACATGGACGCCAAGGCGTTCCGCGACATGCAGACCACGACCCGCGGCGAGTTCGGCGGGCTCGGCATCGAGGTCACGATGGAGGACGGCCTGATCAAGGTCGTGACCCCGATCGACGACACCCCGGCCTCGAAGGCGGGGCTGCTCTCGAACGACATCATCACCCAGATCGACGACGACCAGGTCCAGGGCCTGACCCTGAACCAGGCGGTCGACAAGATGCGCGGCCCGGTGAACTCGCCGGTGAAGCTCAAGATCACCCGCAAGGAGGCCAAGGACCCGATCGAGGTCACGCTCAACCGCGACGTGATCAAGATCAAGCCCGTACGCTCGCGCGTCGAGGGGGCCGACATCGGCTACATCCGCCTGACGCAGTTCAACGAGCAGACCTACGACGGCCTCAAGGCTGCCGTGGACAAGCTCTCGACCGACATCGGGCAGGACAAGATCAAGGGCTACGTGATCGACCTGCGCAACAACCCGGGCGGCCTGCTCGACCAGGCGGTGATGGTCTCCGACGCGTTCCTCGACCGCGGCGAGATCGTCTCGACCCGCGGCCGCAACCCGGACGAGACCCAGCGCTTCTCGGCCAAGGCCGGCGACATCACCAAGGGCAAGCCGGTGGTGGTGCTCGTCAACGGCGGCGCGGCCTCGGCCTCCGAGATCGTCGCCGGCGCCCTGCAGGATCACAAGCGCGCGACCATCCTCGGCACGCGCTCCTTCGGCAAGGGCTCGGTGCAGTCGATCATTCCGCTCGGCGGCTCGGGCGCGCTGCGCCTCACCACGGCGCGCTACTACACGCCGTCCGGCCGCTCGATCCAGGCCAAGGGCATCGAGCCCGACGTCGAGGTGCTGCAGGAGGTCCCGGACGAGCTCAAGGGCAAGGACGAGACCAAGGGCGAGGCCGGCCTGAAGGGCCACCTCAAGCAGAAGGACGTCGAGGAGCGCGGCGGCTCGTCGGCCTACGTCCCGCCGGATCCCGCCAAGGACAAGCAGCTCACCGCCGCCGTCGACTTCCTCCACGGCATCCAGAAGGGCGCCGCGAACGCCCAGAAGCCGACGATGCCGAACTGATCCCGTCCGGGATCGACGACACGGCGAGAACCCCGTCCGGCGCGTGCCGGGCGGGGTTCTTCGCATGGCGCCCGTGCGCGCGTTGCGAGCCGTTTCGAGCGCGGCGGATCCCGGCTCGCGTGACGAGAGCGCGACCACACAACGAGAGCGAGCCTGTTCCGTGATCCGGTGATCACGGAACAGGCTCTAGGACCGAAGGCCGCTCTTACGAAAAATTAACCATGGCGGCCGGCAATGACGGCGGGGCTGCCTTGCCGCGACCGGCGATTCTCCGGCGGCCCCGCCAGTTCCGAGGGCCAGTGACCGACTCGTCCGACGATATCTTGACGCGTCCCCTCGGGGTCGACGTCCCCGCCCCCGGCCCGAAGGCCGCGCTGGCACGCCTGCGCGCGTGCCTCGCGACCCTCGGCCGGTCTCCGCGCGCCGTTGCGGCCGGTCTCGGCGGGCTCGGCCTGGCGGTGCTCGGCCTCGTGCTTCTGCTCGGCGACCCGAAGGCGGGCGAGCCGCGGGTCCAGGTCGCCATCGTCGTCCGCGAGACGATGGCCGCCGCCGGGCGTCCCCCGTCGCCGGAGGCCGCCGCCGCGAACGAGCCGGCGCCGGCATCGAAGCTCCAGAGCAGCGCCGTCGAGGTCGAGTCGGCCTCCGGCGTCACCGTGGTGCGGGCCGGCGGGTCGGCCGCGCCGGCCGAGGCGGTGGTGATCCGCGTGCCCCAGGCCGATGCGCCCAAGCTCGCGCCCGCCCCCGACCCGCGCCTGACCGAGCGTGGCCGCCACGGCGTCCTGCCCAAGCTCGGCGACGGCCGCATCCGCCCGCTCGACGTCTACGCACGCTTTGAGGAGCCCGGCAGCGGGCCGCGCATCGCGATCCTGCTCACCGGCCTCGGCGTCGGCCAGGCCGCCACCGCGAGCGCGATCGTCAAGCTGCCGCCCGCCGTCAGCCTCGCCTTCTCCCCCTACGGCGCCGATGCCGAGCGCAGCGCGGCGCGGGCCCGCGCCTTCGGCCACGAGATCCTGCTCCAGGCGCCGATGGAGCCGTTCGACTACCCCGACAGCGATCCCGGCCCGCAGGGCCTGCTCACCGCCGCCAAGGGATCCGAGAACGCCGACCGCCTCGCCTGGGTGATGAGCCGGTTCTCGGGCTATGTCGGCGTCACGAACTTCATGGGAGCCAAGTTCATGGCCGACGCGGTCGCGTTCGAGCCGGTCCTGCGCGACATCGCCACCCGCGGGCTTGGCTTCCTCGACGACGGCACCAACGCGCGCGGCGTGCCCGCGGACCTGCTCGGCAAGACCAAGGTGCCGGCGGCCCGCGCCGAGATCGTCCTCGACGCGGTGCCGCGCCCGGAGGCGATCGATCGCGAGCTCGCCCGGCTCGAAGCGCAGGCCCGCGCCAACGGCTTCGCCCTCGCTTCGGGCAGCGCCCAGCCGATGACGATCGAGCGGATCGCGCGCTGGAGCCGCGAGCTCGAGGGCCGCGGCATCCGCCTCGTGCCGGCGAGCGTGGCGCTCCGCGGCGCGAAGGCGGTGCGGGTGACGAAGGCGGACTGAGCCCGGCGGCTGCCGCGATCGGGCGCTGCCGATATCGTGTTTCCCGACGTTGCCGCGCCGGTTGGCCCTCCCTATGGTCGCGGCCGATGAAGAGCGACACCGAATCCCGCGATCCGGGCGAGAGCCTGCCCTATCGCCCCTGCGTCGGGGTCACCCTGATCAACCGCGCCGGGCTCGTCTTCGTCGGTCGCCGCAAGCCGGAGGCCGGCCCCGAGCACGTCGCGGGCGACCTCGCCTGGCAGATGCCGCAGGGCGGGATCGACGACGGCGAGGCGCCGCAGGCCGCAGCCCTGCGCGAGCTTCACGAGGAGACCAACGTCGGCGCGGCCTCGGTCCGGCTGCTCGCCGAGGCGCCGGATTGGCTGTCCTACGATTTGCCGCCCGATGTGCGAAAGCAGGCCTGGCGCGGCCGCTACCGCGGTCAGACGCAGCGCTGGTTCGCCTTCGGGTTCCTTGGGGACGACGACGCGATCGACGTCGAGCGTCCCGGCGGCGGTGCCCACAAGGCCGAGTTCGACGCGTGGCGCTGGGTGCCGTTCGCGGAGCTGCCGGGGCTGATCGTGCCGTTCAAGCGGCCGGTCTACGAGGGCGTCGTCGCGGCCTTCGCGCCGCTGCACGCGTGGTCGGTCGGCGCGTGAGCGCGGCGGCCGGGCGATAGGCTGGGCGATGCGCTGGTGGGTGTTTCCCCTCGTCGCGGTGCTCGGCTGGTTCGCCTTCACCCTGACGCCGCTCTGGACGCTCTACGACTTCGCACGGGCGGTGAGGGCGCACGACGTCGCGTTCGTCCAGCAGCATGCCAACTTTCGCACGCTGCGGCTGTCGCTGGTCCGGCAGACCACCGCCGCCCTGCGCTCGGCGTCGGACAACGATCCGACCCTCGATGCCAAGGATCGCCAGCGCCTCAACGAGGCGGCGGTCGGCGTGGCGCTGGCGCTCGCGGAATCGATGGTGACGCCCGAGACCGTGCTCGACCTGCTCGACGACGGCTGGCCGCAGAGCCTCGACATCCCGCGTCCCGACGGGGTGAAGCCGTCCGGGCTCAGGTTGGATCGCATTGGGCGGGTGTTTCCGTTCTGGATCGCCTCGGAGATGCGCGGCTTCCGCACCGCCGTGATCGCGATCCCGCCGGACGCGCCGCGGGCGCAGCAGCTGCGGGTGCGCCTGCGCCTGCGCGGCTGGACCTGGCGGCTCGTCGACATCGAGGTCGCCGAGGCCCTGCGCGACCAGATGGCCCAGCGCCTCGGCCGGACCCTGGCCCGGGCCCGCGCCGGCGAGCGGGCACCGGCAGCCCAACCCTGAGGGTGAGCGGCAGCGCGCGGCGGGTTTCAGGTCACGCGCGAGCGTCGTCCCGCAAACGATTGCAGGGGCGAGAATGTCCCGAGCCGGCATTCATGACAGGCGCGCCCGATCGATCGCGGTCCGCGATGGCCGGCACCGCGCTGGGGGCCCTGCACCACCGCATCGTTGCGAAACGTCTCACGGCCGATCCTCGACGAGGCCCCGGAACGCACCCCTGGACGCCCGGACGCCGACGGAGCCGTCGGCGTCGGCGAGTTCGATGTTGTCGTCCCCGCGCACAGAAGGGCGTCCGCCCGCCGCAAGCGCGTCCGGCAGGCCGCCTCGCCGACGGTCGCGCCTCGCACACGCGTGCGGGGGCGGGCGGTCGCCGTGCGGGCGTCAGGCCTTCGGCAGCATCCGGTCGCTGATGATGCGGCGCTGGATCTCGCTGGTGCCCTCGAAGATCGTCGTCAGCCGCGCGTCGCGCCAATAGCGCTCGACCCGCCGCTCGGTGGTGTAGCCGTTGCCGCCGTGGAGCTGCATCGCCTGGTTGGTGACGCGCACCGCCATCTCGGTGGCCAGCAGCTTCACCATGGCGGACTCGCTCTCGGCCGCCTCGCCCTGGTCGAGAAGATGGGCGACCTGGCACCAGAAGGCGCGCGCCTGCGCCACCTCGGCCGCCATGTCGGCGAGCGCGAAGCGCAGCACCTGGAAGTCGCCGATCGGGTGGCCGAACTGCACGCGCTCCTGAAGGTAGGCCTGGGTGTCCTCGACCGCCGCGCGCGCGACGCCGACGGCGCGGGCCGCGGTGTGGACGCGGGCGATGTTGAGGCCGCGCTGCACCGAGGCGAAGCCGCCGGAATCCGCGTCCGCGCCGCCGTCGCCGTAGAGGCCGGTGAGGCGGTCGCTCTCGGGGACGCGCACCCCCTCGAGCTCGAGCTGGAACGTCAGGAAGCCGTGATAGCCGATCTTGTCGATGACGTGCCCGGTCATGCCCTCGGGGAACTCACCCGGCGGCTTGACCACCAGGAACGGCTCGAGCCCGGCCGAGCGCGATTCGCCGGGCTCCGGATCGCGGGTCCGGGCCAGAACCTCGATGAAGTCGGCCGCGCGCGCGAAGCCCGCCCAGCGCTTGGTCCCGGTCAGCACCCAATGGTCGCCCTCGCGCACCGCCCGCGTCTGCACGCCGGCCAGGTCCGAGCCGGCTCCCGGCTCGGAGAGGGCGATGCCGCCGATCCATTCGCCCCGCGCCGACCGCGCCAGCAGGTCGGCGCGGCGGGCGTCGTCGAGCACCTGCGTGCCGAGCCCCTGCCCCCGCGCCAGGATGCTGCCGACCGAGAGCCACGCCCGCGCGAGTTCCTCCGAGACGAGGCAGTACTCGAACACCCCGAGCCCCATGCCGCCGTGCTCGGCCGGGATCGTCAGGCCGAACCAGCCCTTCTCGGCCATCGCGGCGATGAGCGAGCGCGGCATCTCGGCCTTCTGCGGGTCGAGCGCGGCGGCGAGCGGCATCACCACGTCGCGGGCGAAGGCGCGGGCCTCGGCCTGGAGCGCGACGCGCGCATCCGTGCGCCAGGGCGACATCAGCTCGGGCGGCTTCGGGGCGTGGCGATCCGGTTTCTCGGACGGATCGGCGGCGCGGGCGGCAGGGGCGTTGGAAATCGGATCCTCCCGGTCGAGCTTCGAGTCTCTTGCCGTGGCAAACTGGACCGCGTGACCCTGGAGGCAATGCGCCGCCGCCGCAACGCTCTAACGGGCCCGCCACTTGGCATAGCGCTCGCGGGCACGCTCCAGCGCGGCCGCGAGCGCGAAGAGCGGGTCGGGCGAGGCCTCGACCAACCGGTGCGCGATCGCCCGGCGCCCGGTCCAGAACATCTCGGCGAGGCGGTAGTCCGGGGCGGCGCAGGAATCGATTCGCGCGATCGCGCCGTCCCGCAGCGCGGCCTCGGTGAGGCGATGGACGAGCTGGACGCCCGGCGCGGCGGCGGCCTCCGCCTCGTCGTAGGAGATCTTCAGGACGAAATCCTCGTGACCGCTTCGCGGGAGGATCGCGGCGGCGAGCGTGCGGCGATCGCGGCGCAGGCGCAAGATCCGGATCCGGCCCTGGGCGCCGAACCCGGCGACCATCCCGCGCAGGAACGCGGCCTCGGCCGGGCGCCGGCCGAGGGCGGTCCCGGCCCGGCCCTTCCAGCCGGCGGTCTCGAGGGCGACGTAGTCGTCGAGCGCGTCGATCAGCGCGGCCGGATCGGCGATCGTCTCGAGCACCACCGCACCGCCGGCCTCCAGGCGCTCGCGCGCGAGCCGCAGCTTGCGCCGGCTCCTGCCGCTGACGTGGCCGAGATAGCCCGTGCGCGCCTCCGGCGTCAGGCCAGCGAGGTCGAGGGAGCCGCGGGCATGCGCCCAGTAGGCGGCATCGCGCCGCCCCGTCCGCGCCGCCAGCAGATCCGCGAAGCGGCCATCCGCCGGCGCGTTAAGCAGCAGCAGCCGCGGCGGCAGCCCGAGCGCCCTGGGCGCATCGAGCAGCCCGGCGAGGGCGCGGTCGGGCTCGGCGGCGTCGAGCAGCGGCATGCCCAAGGGGCAGAAACCGTGCGTCCAGCCGATCAGGACCGGCAGCGGCAGGCCCCAGCGGATGCGCGAGATCCGGAACGGCCACAGGGCGAGCCATCGCGCGCCGGGCTCGTCCGGCGGGCGGTCGGCGACGATCAGGAGCCGAACGCCGTCGCCGAAGGCCCCGGCCGCCGGCAGCGCGTAGTCGGCCTCGTAGAACGGGTTGGCGACGCAGGCCTTCGCGCCGAGCGCGCGCCAGGCCCCGACGCCGGGCGCTGCCGGATCGAGCGGGCGCAGGGCGGCGTACAGCCCGCCCGGCATCCTGGCCGTCGCACCCGCCCTCATCCGGCGACCCGATGCAGGCGCCGCCGCACCACGCCGGCGATGCCGACCACGTCGTAGCGCCACGCGGCGGCGAGGAAGCCGAGGGCCAGCACGGCGAAGCGCAGGATCTGCGCCGGGGCGCCCTCCCCGCCCGGGAGCCAGGCGAGGGCCGCCGGGACGAGGCCGGTCGCCACGGCGATCGCCGCGATGCCGGCGATGTCGGCCAGCGGAAGCGGCATCGCCGGCAGGCCGGACCCGTGCCGGTTCGCCCCGAGGATGAACACGAGGCAGGCCGCGGCCTGACCCGCCGCGAAGGCGATCGCCGCGCCGGCGACGCCGAGATGCGGGATCAGCGCCAGCGAGAGCACGCTCACCGTCACCAGGGTCGCCGTCGAGGCCACGGCCTCGAGGCGGCTCGACTGCGTGAAGTAGATGATCTGCCCGAAATAGTAGGCGCGGAACATCATCAGCACGCTGGCCAGGATCAGCACCGGGGCCAGCGCCCGCGCCTGGTCGCGATAGTCCGGCCCGAGCAGGACCGAGACGACGACCCCGTCGAAGTTGAGGTAGAACGCGGCGCCGAAGGCCGCGACCAGCGCCATCGCGCGGGCGGCGTCGCACAGCACCGCGGTCGCCGCCGGCATCCCCCCGGCGCGCGCCTCGCGCTTGGCGATCGAGATCAGCGAGAGGGCCAGCGCCTCGCCGAACACGACGAAGCTCTGCTTCAGGAAGTCGGCGATCGCGCCGTAGGCGCCGAGATGCTCCGGCCCGACGGTCTTCACGATGATCAGCCGGTCGACCACCTGGGCCAGAGCCGCGATGCCGAAGGACAGCACCAGCGGCCAGCCGTAGGCGATGAGGCGCAGCGCCTCCGCCCGGCTGCCGCGGCCCGGCATCAGCGGGACCACCGTCGCGGCGGCCGGGATCGACGACAGCGCGTAGGCGGTCGCCACGGCCAGCGCGAGATGGACGGCGTCGCCCGACACCATCAGCACCGCGCTGCCGAGGCCGAGGATCAGGATTCCGCGCAGGACGACCGACATCGCCACCGCGACGGCCTGCAGCCGTGTGCGCGCGATCTCGGTGGCGCCCTCGAACAGGGTCGTGCCGAAGGCGAGCGCGACGATCGCCGCCGCGATCCGCGGCGACACGACGTGGAGCGCCACCGCGAGCGCGCTTCCGATCGCCGCCAGCGCCAGCGTGCACAGCAGGATGCGCAGGACCGTGCCGACCTGCGCGCCCTCGCTCGCCTCGTCGTACAGGGCGAAGAACGCGAATTTCGGCCATTGGCAGGTGGCTCCGTAGAGCACCAGCGACCAGGACAGGATGTAGAGGTAGGTGCCGTAGCTCTCCGGCGGCGCGAGACGCGTGAACACCGCGACCGAACCGAGGTTGATCGCTGCGGCGAAGCCGCGGGAGCCGACGTAGATCGCGGTGTGGTGGGCGATCATCCGCGACCGCCGGGCGGCCGGACGGCCCGGTGCCTCCGGAACGGGACCGATCCGCTCCGGTGCGGGATGGCTCGGGCGAGCGGGCGGGCGGGGAGACGGGACGGCATCGGCGGACGCTGCACCGGCCGTGGCGCCGCGTCCATCCCGCAAAGCGGCGACGGTTGACCGGCCGTTGACTTCGCAACCGCGAAGGCGCATAGCCCGAGGGCAGCGTCAGCGGCCGACAGACGGGTCCGCTTGAGAGGGCTGCGTGACGGATACGAGGGACGGCGCGGATCGCGCCTCTCCGAATGTCTGGCCCCTCTCTTCATAACGTGCATGCACCCGGGCCGCCCCATCACGCGGGCAGCCTCCTGCTCTACGGATCGCACCTCTCTCCGTACTTGGCGGCGCCGCTCGACACGAGCCGGGCCCGCGCTCGCGATCCGGCTGCCTGAGAAGTAACACCTTGACCCAGTTCACCGATTTCGGCCTCGCCCAGCCCGTGCTGAAGGCGCTAGAAGAGGCCGGCTACCACACCCCCACCCCGATCCAGTCGCAGGCGATCCGCCCGGCGATGGAAGGCCGCGACCTCTGCGGCATCGCCCAGACCGGTACCGGCAAGACCGCCGCCTTCGCCCTGCCGATCCTGCACCGCCTGAGCCTCGAGAAGCGCCATGCGCCGCGTCGCGGCTGCCGGGTGCTGGTGCTCTCGCCGACCCGCGAGCTCGCCAACCAGATCGCTGAGAGCTTCTCCGATTACGGCCGGCACCTGCCGCTGACCAACACCGTCGTGTTCGGCGGCGTCACCATCGGCCGCCAGGAGCGGGCGCTGGCGCCGGGCGTCGACATCCTCGTCGCCACCCCGGGCCGGCTGATCGACCTCGTCGACCGCCGCTCGCTGACGCTGGAAGGCGTCGAGATCCTCGTCCTCGACGAGGCCGACCAGATGCTCGACCTCGGCTTCATCCATGCGCTCAAGCGCATCGTGAAGATGCTGCCGGCCAAGCGCCAGAGCCTGTTCTTCTCGGCGACCATGCCGAAGAACATCGCCGGCCTCGCCGACCAGTACCTGCGCGATCCGGTCCAAGTCGCCGTCACGCCGGTGGCCACCACCGCCGAGCGCGTCGAGCAGCAGGTGATCTTCGCCCATACCGGCGCCAAGCAGGCGCTGCTCGCCCACATCCTGCGCGATCCGAAGATCGAGCGCGTGCTGGTCTTCACCCGGACCAAGCACGGCGCCGACCGCGTCGTGCGCGGCCTCGAGAAGGTCGGCACCGCGGCCTCCGCCATCCACGGCAACAAGTCCCAGCCGCAGCGCGAGCGCGCGCTGGCCGCCTTCAAGGACGGGCAGTGCCGCGTGCTGGTGGCGACCGACATCGCCGCGCGCGGCATCGACGTCGAGGCGGTGAGCCACGTCGTCAACTTCGACCTGCCGAACGTGCCCGAGAGCTACGTCCACCGCATCGGCCGCACCGCGCGCGCCGGCGCGGACGGGCTCGCGATCTCGTTCTGCAACGACGAGGAGAAGGCGTACCTGCGCGACATCGAGCGCATCACCCGCCAGCGCATTCCCGTCGCCCCCTTCCCCGAGGGCTTCACCCCGCCTTCGCGCCAGGAGGCGGCCGAGATCGCCCAGGCCGAGGAGCGCCGTCCCGACACCCGCGGCCAGCGCCCCGGCGGCGGCCGTCCGGGCCAGCGTCCCGGTGGCCGGCCGGGCCAGGCGCCCGGCGGTCGTCCCGGCCAGGGCCGCCCGTTCGGCGGCGGCAACCGCACCGCCGAGGCCGGCCGCGGCCCGGGTCGTCCCGACGGCGCCCGCCAGCCCGACACCCGCAACGCCCGCCCGCAGGGCGAGCGCCCGAGCAACGGCCCGCGCCCCGAGCGCGCCGCCGGCGATCGTCCGCGCCAGCCCGCCAACAACCGTCCGCGCAGCGGCGGCGGCGGCAACGGCGGCGGCGAGGGTCGTGCCATCGGCTGGCTCGACCGCAGCCCGCACTCCTGAGCCAGCTCGCTTCCTGACCTGATCGAGAAGGCCGCCCCGGATACCCGGGGCGGCCTTCTGCTTTTTCGTATCCGGTGTCCTGCCGCTGGCGCGGGAGCATTGCCGGCGGTCGTCCCGCGCCCCATCTCGACGGCATCGAGACAGGAGCAGCCCCGATGCGATTCGAGATCTACCGCGATGCGCCGGGCCATTGGCGCTGGCGCCTGCGGGCGCAGAACGGCAACGTCGTCGCCGATTCGGGCGAGGGCTACGTTCGCCGCGAGGATTGCGAGCACGGCATCGCGCTGGTCCGTCAGAGCGAGACCGCGAAGGTCGTCGACATGACGACGCAGATCGCCTGATCACAACCGAAAGTCGGCTTTCGCGACGAAACGCTTTTCGCGGTTCGTGCGTTTCGACGGCTCGGGCTCAAGCCCCGCTCGTACGTCTCCCATCCACGAAAGAGTTGAGATCCGCGATGAGGAAATTCCTGCTGGCCGCCCTGCTCGTCCTGGGCTTCGCGGCCGCCGCCCCGCAGGGCGCGTCCGCCGCTCCGGTCGGCCCCGGCCTCGCCCTGCAGACGGAAGCCGCCCCCGCGGTCGCCGAGAAGGCCCAGTACTTCTACCGCCGCCGGTTCGGGCCGCGTCCGTTCTACCGCCGCCCGTATTACGGCCGCCGCTTCTACGGCCCGCGTCCGTTCTACCGTCGTCCGTATTACGGCCGCCGCTTCTACGGCCCGCGTCGTCGGTTCTTCTACTGATCGCACGGCGAGCCTGCGTCGAAGTCTGAACCCGGCGGCCCTTGGGGCCGTCGGGTTTTTTCATGACTTGGGCAAACGGGCTGCGTTCGCGTGCGATCCGGTGTAGGGTCTCGCGTTCGGGACGGCCGGCATCAGATCGGTCCGCCCGGGAGGAACGCCCCATGGACGATATCGCGACGCGCGAGGTGGTCGCGCGCGACCTCTGGCAATCGATCCCGCTCGAATGCCTGGTCTGCGCCGCCGCCGTCTTCCTGGCGGCCGGCCTGAAACTCGCCGGCCTGATGCCCTGACCCCTTTCGACATCGCGGCGTTCGCGCATAATCGGCGCCGCGCCCCGAGAGCGTCGGTGCGCTTCGCGCCAAGGAACAGGACCGCATGGACCGGGACAGCGCCGAGGAACCGCAGGGCGATCTGACGGTGCGCACCATCGCGATGCCGGCCGACACCAACGCCAACGGCGACATCTTCGGCGGCTGGGTGTTGTCGCAGATGGACCAGGCCGGCGGCATCGCCGGGGTCGACCGGGCCGAGGGCCGCGTGGTCACCGTGGCCCTGGACGCCATGACCTTCATCCGCCCGGTGCGGATCGGCGACGTGCTCTGCGTCTACACCCGGATCGGGCATGTCGGGCGCACCTCGATGAAGATCGAGGTCGAGGCCTGGGCGCGGCGCTTCCGGACGCAGGTGCGCGAGAAGGTGACGTCGGCGACCTTCACCTTCGTCGCGATCGACGACGAGGGTCGGCCGAGGGCGATCCCCAAGGCCGCCCCGGTGGCGGAGCCGTCGTTCACGCGAGCGTGATCGACGGGTTCCGTTCCGACGCGGTTCCGGCTAGGCATCGCGCGAGCGGATCCCCGAGGGGGCGGGGGGATGCGAGAGCTGGCCCGAGGATTGTGCCGTTGCCCGACCCGTCGCACCGCGCCGACAACCTGACCTGGCAGACCCTTCAGCCCCGCGAGACGCGCTGGCGCAGCCTGAGCCAGCGCCCGGCCATCGCCTGGTTCACCGGGCTGTCGGGGGCGGGCAAGTCGAGCATCGCCAACTCCGTCGACCGCTCGCTCACCGAGGCGGGGCGGCACGCCATGGTGCTCGACGGCGACAACCTGCGCCACGGCCTCAACCGCGACCTCGGGTTCACCGCGGCCGATCGCGCCGAGAACATCCGGCGGGCGGCCGAGACCGCGCGCCTGATGGCGGAGGCGGGACTGGTGGTGATCGTGTCGCTGATCTCGCCGTTCCGCGCCGAGCGCGCGACGGCGCGGCAGATCGCGGGCGACATCCCGTTCCTGGAGGTCTTCATCGACACCTCGCTGGCGGTGTGCGAGGCGCGCGACCCGAAGGGCCTGTACGACAGGGCGCGGGCCGGCACGATCCCGAACTTCACGGGGATCTCGGCGCCCTACGAGGCGCCGCTCGACCCCGACATGACCTTGGTCACCGACGGGCTGAGCGTCGCGGAGTCGTCGAGGACCCTGATCGCGGAGCTGATGCGGCTCAGCGCAGGCTGACCCCAAGCGTCTCGCGTTCGCGGCAAAACCCTCACTCCGCCGCGAACAGCCCCCAGCTAGCCCCGGGATCGGGGGCGTCCGCCGCCGCCGGCTCGGCGACGTCCGCCTTTGGGTCGCCCGGTGCGGTCTCGCAGCCGAGCGCCGGCAGGGCGATGATGCGGTTCTTCGAGAAGTCCACGCGGCAGACGATGGCGTTGCGGCTTTCCATGTAGCCGAGCAGGCGCCGGGCGCGGCCGGGCGAGCGGCTGCCGATGGCCCGGGCCAGCGCAGCATCGCCGGGACAGGGCTCGCCCGCGAGCGCCGCCCGCGCCAGCAGCAGGAACAGGCCCTGGACCTCCTCCGGCATCCCGGCGGCGGCCCCCTGCGCCTGGGTCCAGCGTTCGTCCCCGTCGGTCGCGGCGGGCGCCGCATCGATCCCGGCCCGTGCCACGCTCAGGGACCGGCGGAAGGCCTGGAGCCCGACGCGCTCGCCGTCGAGGCCGCGCATCCGGCAGCGGACCAGGAAGTCCTGGTAGACCACGGCGACGGATTGGCGCCCGGCCTCGGGCTCGGCGACCAGCCCGCGCAGGATCGCCTCGCAGCCGGCCCGGTTCTCGGCCTCGTCGAGCACGGGCGGGGCGGCGGCCGGCTCCGGACGGTGGGCGGCGAGCTCCCGCATCAGGTCGGCGGGGCTGACGCGCGGCGTCGCCGGCGCCCGCGACGCCCGCGTCGGGTAGGCGAAGCCGGCTTCGGCCGGCGCCAGGATCTGGGCGCGCAGGTCCGCGTCCGCCGCCTGCGGCAGCGGGATCAGGGTCGGCGAGGCCGCGCGCGACGAGGTGGTGACCGGACCGATGCGGAGGGCGAGCGGACGGCGGCTCAGCGCCGGCCCGAGCGCCACGAACTCGCCCCGCGCCAGGTCGCGGAAGCGCTCCGCGCCACGCCGGTCGAGGCCGAGCAGGTCGGCGGCCCGCGCCATGTCGATGTCGAGGAAGGTGCGCCCCATCAGGAAGTTGGTGGCCTCGGCCGCGACGTTCTTGGCGAGCTTGGCCAGCCGCTGCGTCGCGATGATGCCGGCCAAGCCCCGCTTGCGCCCGCGGCACATCAGGTTGGTCATCGCACCGAGCGCGATCTTGCGGGCCTCGTCGGAGACGTCGCCGGCGGCGGCCGGCGCGAAGATCTGCGCCTCGTCGACCACGACGAGGCAGGGATACCAATGCGCCCGCTCGGCCTCGAACAGCCCGCCGAGGAAGGCGGCGGCGGCGCGCATCTGCGCCTCCATGTCGAGGCTCTCGAGGTCGAGCACCACCGAGACGCGGTGCCCGCGCACCCGCGCGGCGATCGCCTGCAGGTCGCCCTCCCCGTGGCTTCCGTCCACCACGAGGTGGCCGTGCGCCTCGGCAAGGGTGACGAAGTCGCCCTCGGGGTCGATCACCACCTGCTGCACGTGGCCGGCGCTCTGCTCCAGCAGGCGGCGCAGCAGGTGCGACTTGCCCGAGCCGGAATTGCCCTGGACGAGCAGGCGCGTCGCGAGCAGCTCCTCCAGGTCGAGGCGGGCCGGCTGGCCGATGCCCTGCCCGTCGAGCCCGAGCCCCATCTCGATGCCGAACGCCATCGTCGCTCCGGTTGCACGCCGCGGGAAATCCCGAGCCTCCCGTTAACACGCGAGCACCCTTCGCGATGCGTCCGGCGCGCCGCGCGTCCACAGGCGCGGGGTCGCGGTGGACGACGGGCTCAGAGCGGCTTGCGGTAGACCACGAAGCCCGAGCGGTCGCCGACCTGATCGTAGAGCCGCATCGCCGTCGCGTTGGTCTCGTGCGTCTGCCAGTAGACCCGCGGCGAGCCGGCGCGGCGCGCCGCAACGTAGACGGCCTCGATCAGCGCGCGGCCGACGCCCCGCCCGCGGGCGTCGGCCGTCGTGAAAAGGTCCTGCAGGTAGCAGAACGGCGCGGTGGCCGTGGTGGTGCGGTGGTAGAGGTAGTGCGTCAGGCCGATCAGCCGGCCCTCGCGTTCGGCCACCAGCGCGTGCATCGGCTCGTAGGCGTCGAAGAACCGCTCCCAGTTCGCCTGCGTCACCGCGGGCGGGATCGCCGCCGGGCCGACGCGCTCGTAGAACAGGTTGTAGCCCTCCCAGAGCGGGAGCCACTGCGCGTGGTCGGCGCGGGCGACGGGGCGGATGACGACGTCCTGGGGCATCGTCGCGATCCTGCACCCGCCCGCATCGCCGCTCAAGCCGTGCGGCCCGCGCGCGATCGTGGCATGCTGCCATCCATGCGGAACGCCATCACCGACATCGCTGGCATCCGGGTCGGCCACGCCGCGGACGCACGGGTCGCCAGCGGCGTCACCGCGCTGGTGTTCGACCGGCCGGTCACGGCGGCGGTGGACGTCCGCGGCGGCGGGCCGGGCACCCGCGAGACCGATTTGCTCGACCCCGAGCGCACCGTCGAGGGCATCGACGCGCTGGTGCTGTCGGGCGGCTCGGCCTTCGGGCTGGACGCCGCCGCGGGGGTCGTGGCGTGGCTCGCCGAGAACGGGCGCGGCTTTCCCGTCGGCGGGATGCGGGTGCCGATCGTGCCCGGCGCGATCCTGTTCGACCTGCTCAACGGCGGCGACAAGGCGTGGGGGCGCTATCCGCCCTATCGCGAGCTCGGGTTCCTGGCGGCCCAAATGGCCTCGGAGGACGTGGCGCTCGGCTCGGTCGGGGCTGGCACCGGCGCGCGCACGGCCAACCTGAAGGGCGGGATCGGCTCGGCCTCGGCCGACGTTCCGGGCACCGGCTTCCGGGTCGGCGCGCTCGCGGCGGTCAACGCCTTCGGCCGGGTGACGGTCGGCGACGGCCCGCATTTCTGGGCGGCGCCGTTCGAGCGGGCGGCGGAGTTCGGCGGCCTCGGCTGGCCCGGCGCGATGCCGGACGACGCCCTCGCCTTTCCCGTCCGCGGCCTGCCCGGCGCCGCGACGACGCTGGCGGTGGTCGCCACCGACGCGGCGCTGACCAAGGCGCAGTGCCGGCGCCTCGCGGTGGCGGCGCAGGTCGGCCTCGCGCGGGCGATCCAGCCGGTGCACACGCCCCTCGACGGCGACGTGGTGTTCTCCGTCGCGACGGGGGCGGTGGCGCCGGCGGACCCGATCGGCGACCTGGCGCGCCTCGGCGACATGGCGGCCCAGGTGCTGGCCCGTGCCGTCGCGATCGGGGTGTACGCGGCGGCGTCCTTGCCCGGAACGCACGGCCTTCCGCCGGCTTGGCGCGACCGGTTCGGATCGGGCGCGTAGGGCGGCGGGCTTAGGCCTCGTCGCGGGCGTCCTGCAGCAACTGCGCGAGGCCGGCATCCACCTCCGCTCCGAGCATCGCGCGCTCGGCATCGGTGAGGTCGCGCGCCCATTTCGGGCCGGCGAACCCGGTCGCGCACTTGTCGCGCTCGGCGGCGATGTAGGCTTCGACCTCGGCCGGGCGGGTCCGCATCGCGTGGACCATCCCGAACCAGGCCGCACGCTCGACCACCGCGAGGCGGGCCCGCAGCCGGATCATCACCGCACGCTCGGGATCGACGTCGTCGCTCATCGGGGCGGGATCCTCAGCGGCGCGGCTCGCAGCGGGTCTTCACGTAGCTGTCCTTGCCGTTGCCGAGGCCGGCATTGGCGGCCAGCACCGGGCCCTGGATCAGGCATTCCTGCAGGGTGTGGGCCGGGCCCGTCACCACGTCGAGGGCGTTGTCCCGGCTGCAATCCTGGACCTGGACCGACGAGGCGCAGATCAGGGCGACGACGACGATGGGATTCATGGGCGCGCTCCAAGGCCCCGCCGCGACGGGCGCGTGCCGGGAGTGCAAAGGGGCGGGCCAGCGGAAGGTTCCGCCGGTGCGCCGATCCGCGCGCTAGCGCTCCCGCGCGGCGAGCGCGTCGAGGAGCCCCTGCATGCTCTTCGGCACCGGCGCGGAGACCTCGCGCGCGTAGAGCACGCGCAACTGCCGGCCGATCTCGGCGAGGCTCAAGGACCCCTTCTCGATCACCCGGTCCGCCTGGGCCTGGAGGCTCCTGCGCTCGGCGTCGGTGATCTCCTTGGCGGTCAGCACCACCACCGGCACGTCGCCGTCGGGCCGCGCCCGCAGCGCGCGCAGGAACCCGAACCCGTCCATCTCCGGCATCATCAGGTCGAGCAGGATCAGGTTCGGGCGCTGCGCCTCGAAATGCTCCAGCGCCGCCCGGCCGTTCTCGGCCTCGTCGACGCTCCAGCCGTCGCGCGCGAGCGTCCGGCGCAGGCGCTCGCGGGCGTCCGCGTCGTCGTCGACGACGAGGACGCGGGCCTCGACGCCCTCCGGCCGGTAGCGGTCCATCAGGCCCTTGAGCCGGTCCCAGTCGATCGGCTTGACGAAGTAGTCAGTGGCGCCGAGCGCCTGGCCGAGGCCCTGCTCAGCCACGACCGAGGTCATGATCACCGGGATGCCGGCGAGCTCCGGGTCGTTGCGCACGGCGTGCAGCACCGCCCAGCCGTCCATGCGCGGCATCTCGACGTCGAGCAGGATCGCGCGCGGCTTCAAGGCCCGCGCCAGCGTCAGCCCGGCCCGGCCGTCGTTGGCGGTGCGGACGCGGAAGCCCTCGCGTTCGAGGAAGCGCTGCAGCAGCTCGCGCGCGGCCGGGTCGTCGTCGACGAGCAGCACCGCGTCGTGCTCCTCGTGCGCGTGCACCGGCGCGGGCACGGCGAGCTCGGCCGCGACCTGCCCCTCGTCCTCGACCGCCAGGATCGCCGGCAGCCGCAGGGTGAAGGTCGAGCCCTGCCCGGGCACGCTGGTCACGCCGATGTCGCCGCCCATGGTGCGGCAGAAGGCGCGGGTGATGGCGAGGCCGAGGCCGGTGCCGCCGAACTGCCGCGTGGTCGATTCATCGGCCTGGGCGAAGCGCTCGAACAGCCGGCCGATCTGCTCCTCGGTGAGCCCGATCCCGGTATCGGCCACCGAGAAGCCGAACCAGTCGGCGCCGGCCTCGCGCTGGCGCTCGACCTTCAGGGTGATCGTGCCGTTCTCGGTGAACTTGGCCGCGTTGCCGATCAGGTTGAGCAGGCACTGGCGGATCTTGGTCTGGTCCTGGTGCATCGCGCCGAGGTCGTCGGCGAGGTCGAGGACGAAGCGGTTGCCCTTCTTCTCGACGAGCGAGCCGGTGGCGTCGGAGACGTCCGAGATCAGGTCGGCGACGGTGAAGTGCTCGGCCGAGGCGGTCATGCGCCCGGCCTCGATCTTGGAAATGTCGAGCACGTCGTTGATGAGCGAGAGCAGGTGGCGGGCCGCCGCCTCGATCTTGCGCAGGTCGGGCAGCAGGGCGGCCTGCCCGATATCCTCGAGCTCCTCCCCGAGCATCTCCGAGTAGCCGATCACCGCCGAGAGCGGCGTGCGCAGCTCGTGGCTCATGTTGGCGATGAACTGGCTCTTGGCGAGGTTGGCGGCCTCCGCGGCCTGCCGCGCCCGCTCGACCTCGGCCTCGGCCTCCTTCCGGTCGGTGATGTCGGTGTTGGAGCCGACCCATTCGCGCAAGGAGCCGTCGGCGGCGAGCACCGGCACGCCGCGCACCTCCATGTCGCGCCACTGCCCGTCGTGCCGGCGCAGGCGGTAGTCGACGGCGTAGGGCGTGCGCGCCTCGATGCAGCCGGCCCAGACCTCGGCGGCATGCGCCCGGTCGTCGGGATGGACCGCGTCGATCCAGCCCCAGCCCTGGAAGGCCTCCTCGGACTGGCCGGTATAGGCGCTCCAGCGCGGCTGCGGCGGCAGCAGGGCGCCGGCGGCATCGGTGTTCCAGATCACGGCCGTGGAGGCGTCGACGAGCGCCCGGAACCGCTCCTCGGATTGCAGCAGCCGGTCCTCGGCCTCCTGCTTGTGGGTGATGTCGGTGTTGGTGCCGTACCAGCGCAGGATCCGGCCCGCCGCGTCCCGATGCGGCATCGCCTGCGACAGGAACCAGCGGAAGGTGCCGTCCTTGCCCCGCAGCGGGAATGTGTCCTCCCAGGCGTCGCCGCCGGCGATCGCCGCCTTGAAGCGCTC
Organism: Methylobacterium sp. E-016; assembly: GCF_022829745.1. Taxonomy (NCBI): domain Bacteria; kingdom Pseudomonadati; phylum Pseudomonadota; class Alphaproteobacteria; order Hyphomicrobiales; family Methylobacteriaceae; genus Methylobacterium; species Methylobacterium sp. E-016. The sequence goes on along the minus strand of NZ_JAKSYF010000129.1, from coordinate 61,014 downwards.
CGTCACCGCCTCGACGTGGTCGGGATGGTGGACGTCGCGCCAGCCCCAGCCGCGCATCGTCGCGAGGGTCGTGCCGGTGTAGTCGTACCAGCGGCGGTTGTACCAGATGATGTCGCCGGTCGCGGTGGCGATCCAGGCGAGCTGCGGCAGCGCCTCGGCGAGGTTCTCGTAGTCGGCCTGCGTGACCGTGGCAGGCTCGCTGGGATCACTCATCGCAACACTCGGACTGGCTTCCCGCGGCGGATGCCGGGCACGAAGCGGCCTTATACACGCATCGCGCCCGGGTTCGGCGCGGCGGTTTCGCCCGGCACGCCATGCGCTCGCGCCGCCCGGCCGGCGCGGAGAAGGTCGAAGGCGTAGAGCGCCAGCGCCAGCCAGATCAGCCCGAACATCGGGATCGCGTGCGGCGCCACGTGCTCGGCATAGGCGAGGACGCTCAAGGCCAGCAGGCAGGTCGGGGCGATGTACTGCATCAGGCCGAGCGTCGCGAGGCGCAGGCGGTCTGCGGCCGCCGCGAACCAGATCAGCGGCAGGGCCGTCGTCACCCCCGTCAGCGCCAGCAGGGCGAAGTCCCGCGGATCGGGCGGCAGGGCCGGCTCGGGCGACAGCAGCACCCAGACGAAGGCCGCCGGCGTCAGGATCAGCGTCTCGGCGAGGAACCCGACCGCCGGGTCGACCCCGACCACCTTCCGCACCAGGCCGTAGAGGGCGAAGCTCATCGCGAGCTCGAGCGCCACCAGCGGCAACGTGCCGGCCAGCACCACGGCGATGGCGACCCCGGCCGCGGCGATGCCCACGGCGACCCGCTGCAGCGGGCGCAGGCGCTCGCGCAGGACCACGGCGCCGAGCGCCACGCTGACCAGCGGGTTGATGTAGTAGCCGAGGCTCGCATCGAGCAGGTGGCCGCTGTTCACCGCCTGCAGGTACAGCAGCCAGTTCACGCCGATCAGCCCGGCCGAGACGAAGAGCAGCGCGTGCCGGGGCCGCAACGGGAACGGGGTGCGCACCCGGTTGCGCCACAGCAGCACCAGCGCGACCGCGAACAGGCACGACCACAGGATGCGCACCGCCAGGATGTGGCTCGGGGAGAACCCCGAGAGCAGCCGGAAATGCACCGGGACGACGAGGCCCCAACTCAGATAGGCGCCGAGCGCGTAGACGAGGCCCACGGTGTCCGTCCCGATCGCGTCCGCCGGCATCCGGCGCGGAGAAGTCCTGGCGATCTAGCCCGCGCCGGCCGCTCCGGTCAGGCCCGGCGGCGCAGAGCAGGCATCCGCCCCGCCCGCGACGTCAGCGCTTCGTCGGCAGGATCGGGTCGCCGCGCATCAGCGCGTTCAGGCGCTCGGTGTCGAACCCGTTCGGGATCTTCGCCGGCGCCGGCTTCACGGCCGCGACCGGCTTCTCCGGCGCCGGGATCGATCCGGTCGCCGAAGGTTCGGGCAGGACGATGCGGGCGACCGGGCTCGGCACCGTGTGGGCCAGCCGGTCGGCGCAGACGAACCCGATCACGAGGATCGAGGCGCCGGCCGAGACGCCGGCGGCGAGGAGACGCAGGATACGCAAGCGACGGGTTCCGGCAACGCGAACGACGACGGAGCCGAGGATGGCCCAAGGCCGTTAACGAAGGGACACCTCACAGGGAGATCCCATGAAACCCGAAGCGAACGCTCAGGCCACCGCCAGCGACAGCCCGTTCATCCAGGGCCGCAACGCCCGCCTCTACGGCAAGCCGATCGACGATTGCCCCTACGCGGAGGGCTCGGAGGAGCGCACCGCCTGGCTGCAGGCCTACGAGGAGGCCACCGTCACGGACGCCGGCTGACCGAAAGGGCGGCCCGGGCGCACGCTTGACCTCCGCCGGGTTGCCGGGCTTCGTCGTCCGATCGCAGCCCGAGAGCCAAAGCGCCCATGTCCAAGCCTTCGTCTAAGACCGCCGAGTCGTTCGGGGTCGCGACGCGCCTCGTCCATGCGGGGCGCGATCCGTCGGCGCAGCACGGGTTCGTCAACACGCCGATCTATCGCGGCTCCACCGTGCTGTACCCGACCTACGACGACATCGTGCACCGGCGCGGCCGCTACAATTACGGCACCAGTGGCACGCCGACGATGGACGCGCTGACCGATGCCTGGAGCGAGGTGGCGGGCGCTGCCGGCACGGTGGCGACGCCCTCGGGCCTGTGCGCGCTCACCGTCGCGCTGATGGCCTCGGTCTCCGCCGGCGACCACCTGCTCGTCACCGATTCCGCCTATCGCCCGACCCGGATCTTCTGCGACGGGCTGCTCGCCCGCTTCGGCGTCGAGACGACCTATTACGACCCGCTGGTCGGCGCCGGCATCGCCGGGCTGATGCGCGACAACACCAAGGCCGTGCTGGTCGAGGCGCCGGGCTCGCAGAGCTTCGAGATGCAGGACGTGCCGGCGATCGCCGACGCGGTCCACGCCCGCGGCGGCACCGTGATCATGGACAACACCTGGGCGACGCCGCTGCTGTTCCCGCCGCACGCGCGCGGCGTCGACATCGCCGTCGAGGCCGGGACCAAGTATCTCAGCGGCGGATCCGACCTGCTCCTCGGCCTGACCTCGGCCAACGCCGCGCATTTCCCGGCGGTGCGGCGGACCTTCGACCAGATCGCCCCCTGCGCCGGCCCCGAGGACCTGTTCCTGGCGCTCCGCGGCCTGCGCACCATGAACCTGCGGCTGCGCGAGCACGGCCGCGCCGGCCTCGAGATGGCGCGCTGGCTGCAGGAGCGGCCGGAGGTGCTGCGCGTCCTCCATCCCGGCCTGCCCGAGGATCCCGGCCACGCGATCTGGAAGCGCGACTTCTCCGGCGCATCGGGCCTGTTCGGCGTGGTCCTCGAGCCCGTCTCGGAGACCGCCCTCGCCGCGATGCTCGACGGCCTGGAGCTGTTCGGGATGGGCTTCTCCTGGGGCGGCTTCGAAAGCCTCGTCATTCCCTTCGACTGCAGGCCCTACCGCACGGCGACGCAGTGGGCCCCCGGCGGTCCCGCCCTGCGCTTCCACATCGGGCTCGAGGACGTCGCGGACCTGAAGGCCGATCTCGACGCCGGGTTCGCGCGGTTGCGGGCGGCGGCCTGAGGCGCCCTCACGGCACCCGCCATTCGCCCCGCCACCCTTCCCCGTCGCGGCGCCAGCCGGCGCGGCGATGGCCGCGGTGGTCGAGGTAGAGGAAGTCGAGGGCGTCGGCGCGGACGAGGACGGCGGCGAAGTTCGGGCGGCCGACGGTCAGCGCCGCCGCCTCGTCGGGCACCGCGTAGCCGCCGCCGGCATCGAGCGCGGTGCCGGGCGCGGGCGCGATGCCGTAGCAGACCCGGCTCATCGCCCGCGAGCCGTCCCAGGCCGCGTCCGCCGCGGCATCGTCGACGTGGAGACCCGCGCTGCCCTCGATCCGGATCTGGATCTTCACCGCGCGGTCGTAGGCGTGGAGCGCACAGGCCGGGTTGGCCGCGACCTCGGCCGCCTTGTCCGAGCGGCGGTCGCAGTGGAAGCGCAGGGTGCCGGTCGCGGCATCGGCCTCCCGCAGCACCACCGTGCGGCTGCGCGGGCGGCCCGCCTGGTCCAGCGTCGCGAAGCTCGGGGCGTGGAACGCGCTCCGTCCCTGCGCGACCCCGTCCGCCAGCAGCCGCCACGCTTCGGCGAAGGCCGCGTCGAGGTCGTCGTGGAACGGCGGGAGCGGGTGGCGGGCATCGTCCTGTGGCATCGGGCTCCGAACGGCGCGTGGGTGGGGCGAGACGAGCACGGGCGCGACGGGGGATCAAGCGCGGCATCGCGGTGTCGCGCGCTTAACGCTGTGGTGCCAAAACTAGGCGTCGTGTCCTAGGATGCCTTGACGCGTTCCTAACATGCATTACCCATTGTGCACCGCGTCGACGAGAGCCGCGCGGCTTCCGCTCTCAGATGAGACGTCGACGCTATGCCGTGGATGATGGTTCTGCTGTTCGGGCTGCCCTGCGCCCTCGGTTTCCTCTGCCTCTACGCCGATCGGCATCTCGCCCGGTTCTCCGAGTCCCACGACGACCTTTGGCAGCTGCCGCGGCCGTCTTCGCTGCGGCGCTGATCCCCGAGCGGACCCGGCTGCGACGCGCCAGGGCTCGGTCCGGCACCGGCCTCGGGCCGGTCGGCTCGGGCGCGGGAATGCCGGTTCAGCCCGCCTTGGTTTCGGTTCCGCGCCGGTTGCGGAAGATCAGGGCGAGGTTGCGCAGGTAGATCCCGGTCGACAGGCCCTGGCCGATGATGATCACCGGCTCGCGGCGCACGAAGCCGTAGACCAGGGTCATGATTCCGCCGGCGATCGACAGGAACCAGAACGACAGCGGGATCACGCTCCGTCCCGCCCGCTCGCTGGCGATCCATTGCAGGATGAAGCGCGAGCCGAAGACCACCTGCGCGACGATGCCGAAGACCAGCCAGAAGTCGAACCGCGTCACGAACACGTCGTAGAAGTAGTCCGGCAGGTCTCGCGCCAACTGGATCAGCATCGGAATCAGACCTCGGTGACGGCGGGCGTCGGACGCTTGCGGCGGATCAGCCACCACACGCCGGCCAAGTCGAGCAGGCCGACCCAGAGGCGGTCGAACAGCCCGTAGTTCGAGACGCCGGTGAAGCGCGGGCGGTCGACCACGTCGCGGTGCACGATCGCAAAGCCCTCGCGCACCACGAGCGCCGGCATGAAGCGGTGGAGGGCGTCGAAGTACGGCAGGCGCAGGTAGACCGCGCGGCGGAAGACCTTGAGGCCGCAGCCGGTGTCGCGGGTGGAATCGTTGAGGATCCCCCCGCGCACGCCGTTGGCGATGCGGGACTGGATCATCTTGAAGCGCCCGTCCTTGCGGCCCTTGCGCTGCCCCTGGGCGAGGCCCGTCCCCTCGCCCGCCTGCTCCAGCGCCGCCACCAGGACGGGGATGAAGGCCGGGTCGTTCTGGCCGTCGCCGTCGAGCGTCGCGACGATCGGGCCGGCGGCCGCCGCGACCCCGCTGCGCACCGCCGCCGACTGCCCGCCGCTGCGGGCGTGGCGCAGCACCCGCAGCCAGGGCCGGCCCTGACGCGCGGCGTCGAGCGCGGCCGGCGTCGCATCGGTCGAGCCGTCGTCGACGTAGATCACCTCGAAGGGTGCCAGCGCCCCGCAGGCGGCTTCGATCTCGGCGACGAGCCCCGCGATGTTGCCGGCCTCGTTCTTCACCGGCACCACGATGCTGAGGCGGGGAGACGTCGCGTTCATGGGGTCACCGTCTGAGCCGTGGGCGTCACCGCGTAGGCGGTGAGGTCGACCCGGCGGCCGGCGTTGATGTTGAAGCCCGACACCTGCCCCACCGCCTTCGGGCCGACGCCGCCGACGGGCCAGGCATCGGCGAAGTCGGCGGCCGAGCGCTGCTCGACGAAGACGAGGCGGCAGCCGCCCGCATGGAGGAAGGCCAGCGCGTCGGCGCCGGTGTTCGGGGTGGCGAGCTCGGTGCCGATCAGGAACACCAGGCTCGGCTCGCGGTAGCCGAGGCTCGCGACCTGCGGCCGGCACGGCAGCGCGTCGCGGATCGCGGCGAGCCGGTTCGAGACCTTCAGCGCCGGGATCTCGGTCTGCGCCAGCCCGAGCACCGCGGGCGAGAGCACGCAGGCGGAGAGGATCGCGAACACCATCGCCCGCTCGGCGCCGTTCCGCGCATAGGCCATCCAGGCGGCCAGCGCGAGCGCGCAGGCGGCCCCGAGCAGCGGCAGCGACAGCACGGGCAGCACCCGGTCCAGGCGCCACGCGACCACGGCGAGGCCGATCGTCAGCCCGATCGGGATCGCCGGCACCAGCAGCGCCATCGCCCGCGCGCTGCGCCGCGTCGGATCGAGGGCGCCGGCCCGGAGCGCCAGCACGGTGAGGATCGCCACCATCGGCATCAGCGGCAGGACGTAGTGCGGCAGCTTGGTCGGCACGGCCTCGAACATCAGCCACGCCGGCACGATCGACGCGACCAGGAACGCGACCGCATCGTCCCGGCGACGGCGCCACGCGAACGGGATCGCCAGAGCCGCGAAGGCGGCACTGGGCCAGAAGGTCGCGAAGAACACCAGCGCGTAGGTGCCGGGCGGCGCCCAGTGCTTCTCCTTGGCGCTGCCGACCTTGGCCAGCATGTCGTGGCCGACCGCCTCGGTGAAGAAGGCGCTGCCGCTGCGCCAGGCGATCGCCAGGAACCACGGGGCGACGACTGCAACGACGATCGCGAGGCCGGACCACGGCCGCAGCGCCAGGATCCAGCGGCCGGAGCGCGCCTTCCACGACAGGGCCAGCATCGGCAGGCCGACGAAGAGCGGCACCATCGGCCCCTTCACCAGGATGCCGATCGCCAGGCCGAGCCAGAACGCGAGCCGGCCCGCGGTCGAGGGGCCGGGGCCGGATCGCCCGAGCCAGGCGCGGGCGAGCGCGCCGAGCGACGCGATCGCGCACGCGGTCAGCAGCGCGTCGGTCTTGGCGAGATGCGCCTCCGCCGCGAGCATCAGGCAGGCGCCGAACAGGGCGGCCGCGAGGAAGGCGCCGCGCCGCGGCAGGAAGGCGAGCGCCGCCCAGTAGGCCAGCAGCACGGCGGCGGTCGCGCCGACGAGCGAGGGGATGCGGTAGAGCGCGATCTCGGTTCGCGCCTGGGGCACCCCGAGCGCCTCGCCGGCCGCCACCGAAGCGGCCTGGGCCCAGTAGATGCCCACCGGCTTCTTGTGCCGGGCCTCGCCCTGGAAGCGGATGTCGACGCCGTCGCCGGTCTCGAGCATCTGCTTCGAGGCCTGGGCGAATCGCGGCTCGTCCCGGTCCATCGGCTGGAGCGAGATCTGGCCGGGCAGGAAGCAGACGAGGCAGAGCGCCACCAGCCAGGCGCAGGCCCGCGCGTGGCTCGCCGACACGGTGTTCAGGAGGAAGTCGCCGAACGCGAAGCCGGGGCCGGTGGCCGGGACGGGCCGCGTGGCCGGGACGGGTCGCCGCGCGGCTTGGCTGGGGATCATGAGCGCGGTGCGGAACGGAAGGAGGGGGCCGAGAAGGCGGTCATGCGCGGCTCCGGAACCGGCAACCGGCCTCGTCGTTCGGTCGATGCCCAGACGGCCGGCGGTGTCGATGATGCGGCCGGGATTGTCAAATGCCGGCCCCGCCGCCCGAGGGACGGGGCCGGCGGCGCGGCGCGTGTCAGGCCCGGTCGACGCCGCGGCGCCGATCCCGGCGGTCGTGGTGGCGCCGACCTGGCGCATGATCGTCTCGAACTCGCGCTGCATGATGGCGAGCACGGCGGCGACCCCGGGCTCGCCGAAGGCGGCCAGCCCCCAGACGGAGGGGCGGCCGATGCACACGGCGGTGGCGCCGAGCGCCAGGGCCTTGAGCACGTCGGTGCCGCGGCGGAAGCCGCCGTCGATCAGCACGGGCACGCGGCCGTTCACCGCCGTCACGATCTCCGGCGGCACGCCGATCGTGGATTGCAGGCTCGCCTCGGCCCGGCCGCCGTGGTTCGACACGATCAGCGCATCGACGCCGTGGTCGAGCGCGCTCTTCGCGTCCTCCCTCGTGACGATGCCCTGGAGCACGAGCTTGCCCTTCACGAGGCCGCGCAGGCGCCGCACGTAGTCCCAGGTCATGCCGGTGCCGTAGAGGTTGGTCACCCGGTCGACGTCGATCCCGTCGAACATCGGCTTGCGGCTGACCTCGTTCTTGAAGCCGGGCGTATGGCAGTCGGTGCAGGTGCGGGTGTCCGAGCGCCGCTAGTTCAGTCGTTTCCAAATGTTTCCAAGATGTCGAGCTTCGCTTCCAGGGCGAGCTCATGCCAGCTCAAGACATAAATCGTTACACACCGCGTATTAACGATGAAATCCTCAAATCAGGGTGGCCGGGGAATGGTCGGCCGACGTTCTGGTCGGGCCCGGTTGCACCGGGCCGTTCTTGATGGAGATCCGCGATGAGCCTGATGGATGCGCTCTCGAACGCCATCACCGGGACCTCGGCCCAATCCTTCGCGCTGAACAACATCTCGGGGAACATCGCCAACAGCACCACGGCCGGCTTCAAGAGCACGGATACGAGCTTCGCCGACATGCTGGCGCAGTCCGAGGCCGGGACGCAGCCCGCCGGCGGCGTCGCGATCAATACGCGGTCGAACCTGGGGCTCCAGGGCACGGTGGCGTCGACCGGCATCGCGACGAACCTCGCGATCGGCGGCGACGGCTACTTCGTGGTCCGGCAGAATCTCGGGACCGCGTCGGCGCCGAGCTTCGGCTCGGCGCTGGCCTACACCCGGCGCGGCGACTTCGCGCCCGATGCCAGCGGGTACCTCGTCAACGGGGCCGGGTACTACCTGTTCGCCGGGGCCTCGACGGGCGCGCCGGTCCAGGTGCCGGCCACCGCCACGAGCGCGCTCTCCAGCCTGTCGGTCTCGCCCGCCGGCGCCCTCACCGGCACCCTGTCGGACGGCAGCACCCAGGCGCTCGGCACCCTGGCCCTGGCCCAGTTCGGCGCGCGGGACACGCTCGCCTCGGTCGACGGCGGCGCCTTCGTCGCGACCGCGAGCACCGGTGCGCCGAGCTTCGGCCTGAACGGCGCGACCGTGACCGGCGGCTCGGTCGAGCAATCGAATGCGAGCATCTCGGACCAGTTCTCCAAGATGATCGAGACGCAGCAGGCCTATTCCTCCAACACGAAGGTGATCAGCACCGTCAACGAGATGCTGCAATCGGCCATCGCGATGTACGTCTGACGCGGCGCGCGCCGCTACCCGTCCGCCTAGCGCGCCGTTCGGAACACCTGCAGGTCGAGGTCGCGCACCTTCTTGCGCAGGGTGTTGCGGTTGACGCCCAGAAGCTCCGCCGCGCGGATCTGGTTGCCGCGGGTGGCGGCGAGCGCCGCGCCGATCAGCGGGCCTTCGATCTCGCGCAGGATCCGGTGATACAGGCCGGGCGGGGGCAGCGTGTCGCGGTATCCGGAGAAGTAGTCCGAGAGGTGGCGCTCGACCGCGCCGGACAGGGTCTCGTTGTCGGCGCCGGCCTTGCGCGCGGTGCCGTTCCCGGCCGAGGCCGGGGGGCTGAGCGGCAGCGTGTCGAGCTCCGCCTCGATCACCGGGCCGGTGATGGTCTCCTGCGGGTAGAGGGCGGCGAGCCGCCGGACGAGGTTTTCCAGCTCGCGGACGTTGCCGGGCCAGCGGTAGCGCTTCAGGCGCTCCATCGCCTCGCCGTCGAGCATCTTCCGCGTGAGGCCCTCGCGCTCGACCTGGATGAAGAAGTGGCGGACGAGGTCGGGCACGTCCTCGGACCGCTCGCGCAGGGCCGGCAGCCGCAGCGGCACGACGTTCAGGCGGAAGAACAGGTCCTCGCGGAAGATGCCCTGCTGGATCGAGATCCGCAGGTCCTTGTTGGTCGCCGCGATGATGCGGACGTTGGTCTTGATCGGCACCCGGCCGCCGACGGTGGTGTACTCGCCCTGCTGCAGCACGCGCAGCAGCCGGGTCTGCGCCTCCATCGGCATGTCGCCGATCTCGTCGAGGAACAGCGTGCCGCCCTCCGCCTGCTCGAAGCGGCCGGCCGAGCGCTGCAGCGCCCCGGTGAAGGCGCCCTTCTCGTGGCCGAACAGCTCCGATTCGATCAGGTCGCGCGGGATCGCGGCCATGTTGACGGGCACGAACGGGCCGGTGCGCCGGCGGCCGTAATCGTGGAGCGCGCGGGCCACCAGCTCCTTGCCGGTGCCGGACTCGCCGGTGATCATCACGGTCAGGTCGGTCGGCATCAGCCGGGCGAGCGCCCGGTAGATCTCCTGCATCGCCGGCGAGCGCCCGACCAGCGGGATGTCCTCGTTGTCGGGCGGCGCGGCGGCGGCGGCCGTGCCGCGCGGGCGCGACAGCGCCCGGCCGACGATGGCGATCAGCTCCTTCAGGTCGAAGGGCTTGGGCAGGTACTCGTAGGCGCCGCGCTCGGAGGCGCGGATCGCGGTCATGAAGGTGTTCTGCGCGCTCATGACGATGACCGGCAGCTCCGGCCGCACCCGCTTGATGCGCGGCAGCAGGTCGAACACGTTCTCGTCGGGCATCACCACGTCGGTGATGACGAGGTCGCCCTCCCCTTGCGCCACCCAGCGCCACAGGGTCGCGCAGTTGCCGGTGGAGCGGACCTCGTAGCCGGCCCGCGACAGCGCCTGGTTGAGGACGGTGCGGATGGCGGCGTCGTCGTCCGCGACGATGATGTGGCCGTTGGGCATGACTCTTACTCGGGCTCCGCGACCGCTTCGCGCCCGTCGCGGGCGCTCGACATGGGCAGGAGGATTCGGAAGGCGGTGCGGCGGGGCGCGGGATCGCACTCGACGATGCCGCCATGATCGCCGACGATCTTCGCGACCAATGCAAGACCGAGGCCGGAGCCTTGCGCCTTCGTCGTCACGAACGGGTCGAACAGATCCGGCAGCAGCTCGGCCGAGATGCCCGGGCCGTTGTCGCGCACCGCCACCTCGATCGGCAGGCTGACGCGCTCGCGCGAGCCCGGGACCTGAAGCCGCAGGCCGGTGCGGAACGCGGTCGACAGGGTGATCTCGCCGTCGACCGCGTCGGCGCCGATCGCTTCCGCCGCGTTCTTCACCAGGTTCAGGATCACCTGCACGAGCTGATCGCGGTTGCCGAGCACCGGCGGCAGCGACGGATCGTAGGTCTCGACGAAGCGGATGTGGCGCCCGAACCCGGATTGCGCCGAGCGCTTCACCTGATCGAGCACGCCGTGCACGTTGACCGGGCCGCGCTCGACCGGGCGCTCGTCGCCGAACAGCTCCATCCTCTCGACGATCCGCACGATCCGGTCGGTCTCCTCGCAGATCAGGCTGGTCAGCACCCGGTCCTCTTCCGGCCCCGACTGCTCGAGCAGCTGGGCCGCGCCGCGGATGCCGGCGAGCGGGTTCTTGATCTCGTGGGCGAGCATCGCGCCGAGCGCCACCATCGAGCGCGCCGCGCCGCGATGCGTCAGCTGACGGTTCATCTTGTCGGCGATGGTGCGCTCCTGGAGCATCAGCACCACCGCCTCGCCGTCGTCGCCGAGCGCGGTGGCGAACACGTCGACGCTGCGCTCCGCGCCCGAGCGCGGTTGCGTCAGCTCGACCCGGTACTCGCTGACGCTGGACCCGCGCCGGCGCACCTCGGCCACCAGCGCGATGATCGGCGAGGCGAAGGGGATGATGTCGCGAAGCCGGCGCCGCTGCATCAGCCGGGCGGAATAGTCGAAGAACGTCTCGGCCGCGTGGTTGCAGTGCATGATGCGGTCGTCCGCGCCGATGGTCAGCACCGGCAACGGCAGGGCGTTGATCACCGCCTCGGCGCTCGGCATGCCGCGGGGTTTCGCCGCGGGCTCCTTGGCGGCGGGGTCGAGACCGATCGGCATCGCCTCGTCCCTGGGTTCCCCGTCGCTCATGCGGCCTCCGCGATCGCCGGGGCGGCCTCGAAGGCGGCGCGCAGGAGCCGGTCCGCCACCTCCGGGTCGGTGGTGGTCAGGAGCCGCGTGCGCTCGGCCGCATCGAGGCCGCCCGCCGCGTCGGCATAGGCCGCCAGATGCTTGCGGGCATGACGCACGCCCATCGCTGCGCCGTAGAGCGCGATCAGCCCGGCATAATGCGCCGCCGCCAGCCCCGCCCGGGCCGACCGCGACAGCGTCGGCACCGGGCGCCCGGCCAGCCCCGCGGCGAGGGCGCCGACGAGCCAGGGCCGCCCGACCGCCGCGCGGCCGACCATGATGCCGGCAGCACCCGAGGCCCCCAGGCACGCCCGGGCGCTGGAAAGGTCCGTCACGTCGCCGTTGGCGATGACGGGGATCGACACCGCCGCGACGACCGGCCGGATCGCGTCCCAGTCGGCGCTGCCCTTGTAGAATTGCTGCCGGGTGCGACCGTGGACGGTGACCGCGTTCAGCCCCAGCGCCTGGGCCCGGCGGGCGAGCTCCGCGGCGTTCAGGCCGTGGTGGTCCCAGCCGAGGCGCATCTTCACCGTCACCGGGATCGACACCGCCTCGCGCACGGCGCCGAGGAGGCGGGCCGCATGGTCGAGGTCGCGCATCAGCGCGGAGCCCGAGGCGATGCCGGTGACGATCTTGGCCGGGCAGCCCATGTTGACGTCGATCACGTCGGCGCCGTTCGCGGCGGCGATCCGGGCGGCCTCGGCCATCGGCTCGGGGGCGCAGCCGGCGAGCTGGACGATGTGAGGCGCGATGCCCGACCCTTCCGCCCTGAGCCGCGCCTCCTCCGAACCGCGCGCGAACTCGGCCGCCGCGACCATCTCCGACACCACCGCGCTCGCGCCGGCACCCTGCGCGATGCGGCGCATGTGCAGGTCGGTGACGCCCGACAGCGGCGCCAGCAGCGCCACCGGATCGACCGAGCGCTCCCCTCGCAGGACGCTCAAATAATGATCAGCCATCATTCTGCACAACAAATAGACAAAACCAGCCCGGCGCAAGCCCCCGGGCGAGGGTTGGGCGGGGAACCGCGCGATTTGATTTCGCTTCATCCCCCGCATAAACGACAGGCAGATTTTTGAGGACCCGAACCGGCCGCATGGCAGGCGGTCTCGGCCCCGGCACGACGGAAACCCCCAGGCATGTCCGAACCCGGATCGAGCGTCGCCGCCGTCGTCGTGGCGGCCGGTCGCGGCATCCGCATCGGCGGCGGGATGCCCAAGCAGTACCGTCGCGTCGGCGGGCAGGCGGTCCTCACCCGCACCCTCGACGCCCTCGGCCGCGACCCCGTGATCGGCCGGATCCAGGTGGTGATCGCCGCCGACGCGGCCGCGTTCTACGACACCTGCCGCACCGAACTCGCGCCCGCCATCGCCGACAAGCTGCTGCCGCCGGTCGAGGGCGGGGCGACGCGCCAGGACTCGGTCCGAGCCGGGCTCGAAGCGCTCGCGGCGGCGGGCGCACCGGACGTGGTCCTCGTCCACGACGCGGCCCGGCCCTTCGTCGATGCCGGGCTGATCGCCCGCGCCGTCGCCGCCGGGCGCGACCACGGCGCGGCGGTGCCGGGCGTGGCCGTCGCCGACACGATCAAGCTCGTGGACGAGCAGGGCGGCATCGGCCGCGTGCGCGAGACGCCGGCCCGCGAGCACCTGCGCGCGGTGCAGACGCCGCAGGCCTTCGTCTTCGGGACCTTGCGCGACGCGCACCGCGCCGCCGCCGCCGAGGGCCTGCACGGCTTCACCGACGACGGCGCCCTTGCCGAATGGGCCGGCCTCGCCGTGGTGGTGTTCGCCGGCGACCCGAAGAACCGCAAGATCACCCAACCCTCCGACCTGATCGAGGCCGACCGGGCCTTTTCCGGCTCGGGCGAGGAGACGGCGAAGGACAGTGCGAAGGACATCGCCATGACGACCTACGTGACCCGCCTCGGCACCGGATTCGACGTGCACGCCTTCACCGACGGCGACCATGTCTGGCTCGGCGGGGTGAAGATCCCGGCCGACCGCGGGGTGCTCGCCCATTCCGACGGCGACGTCGCGCTGCATGCCCTCACCGACGCGCTGCTCGGCGCCATCGCCGACGGCGACATCGGCACCCATTTCCCGCCCTCGGACGAGCAGTGGCGCGGGGCGTCGTCGGACCGGTTCCTGGCCCATGCCTGCAAGCTGGTGCGCGACCGCGGCGGCCGCATCGACCATCTCGACATCACGGTGCTGGCGGAAGCGCCCCGCATCGGCGCCCACCGCGAGACGATCCGCGCCCGCATCGCCGAGATCTGCGCCGTGCCGCTGACCGCGGTGTCGATCAAGGCGACGACCACGGAGAAGCTCGGCTTCGTCGGCCGCGCGGAAGGCCTCGCGGCCCAGGCCGCCGCGACCATCCGCCTGCCGGAGGAGGTGGAGACGAGCCCGGTGGACGCCCAGGCCGAGACGGCCATGCGCCAGGGCTGACGGTTGGGCGGACGCGCATCCGCTGCGATGATCCGAAGGCCGCTTCGAACCAAAATGGGATTCGCGCGATGTTCGACGACGCCCTCCTCGCCCGCGCCGCCGCCCTGGTCGGGGCCTACGCCGAGGCCGGCACCCGGATCGCAACGGCCGAATCCTGCACCGGAGGGCTCGTCGCCGGGTTGCTGACGGCGGTGCCCGGCTCGTCGGTGGTCGTCGAGCGCGGCTTCGTCACCTACTCGAACGAGGCCAAGTCCGAGGCGATCGGGGTGCCCGCCGCACTCATCGGCGCGCACGGCGCGGTCAGCGAGGCGGTCGCCCGCGCGATGGCGGGCGGCGCGCTGGCGGCGTCGCGGGCCGACGTGGCGGTGGCGATCACCGGGATCGCCGGCCCCGGCGGCGGCAGCCCGGGCAAGCCCGTCGGCCTCGTGCATTTCGGTCTGGCGACCGGCGGCGGCGTCCGCCACCTGGAGCGGCGCTACGGCGATCTCGGCCGTGCCGAGATCCGACGTCGCGCCGTCGTCGATGCGTTGGACCTGTTGGAGGGGGCGCTCGTTTCCTGATCGGAGCGTTCCTGCGGCGAACGCCGCCGAACCGGAGGCGCGGTTCCATGGACAGCCTGTCGGCACAAATCTGCATCGTCGGCGGTGGACCGGCAGGGATGATGGCGGGCCTGCTGTTCGCCCGCGCGGGCGTCTCGGTCGTGGTGCTCGAGAAGCACAGCGACTTCCTGCGCGATTTCCGCGGCGACACCATCCATCCCTCGACCCTGGCCGTGATGGACGATCTCGGCCTCGGCGACGCCTTCCGCGCCCTGCCGCAGCGCAGGGTCGAGACGTTATCGGCGGTGATGGGTGGCCGGACGTTCAGCGTCGCCGATTTCCGCCGGCTCGCGACGCGGAACCGCTTCATCGCGCTGATGCCGCAATGGGATTTCCTCGACTTCCTCGGCCGCGAGGCGAGGAAGCTGCCCGGCTTCCGGCTGCTGATGGCGACCGAGGGGCAGTCGCTGATCGAGACGGATGGCCGGATCGCCGGGGTTCGCGCCGCCGGCCCCGACGGTACGATTGCGATCGCCGCCGACCTCGTCCTGTGCGCCGACGGCCGGCATTCCGCGATGCGACGTCGGGCCGGCTTCGTGCCGCGCGACTTCGCGGCGCCGATCGACGTGCTGTGGTTCCGCCTGTCGCGCCGCCCCGGAGACCCGGAGGCCGCGGCCGGTCGCTTCGGGGCGGGCCGCATCCTGATCACGATCGATCGCGGCGATTACTGGCAATGCGCCGCAATCGTGCCGAAGGGCGGCGATGCGGCGATCCGCACGCGCGGACTCGCGGCGTTCCGCGCCGGCATCGCCGACCTCGCGCCGTTCCTGGCCGACCGCACCGGCGAGATCGGGACCTTCGAGGCGGTGAGGACGCTGACGGTGACCGTGGACCGGCTGGAGCGCTGGCACCGTCCGGGGCTGCTCTGCATCGGCGACGCGGCGCATGCGATGTCGCCTGTCGGCGGCGTCGGCATCAACCTCGCGATCCAGGATGCGGTCGCCGCCGCCAACCTGCTCGCCGGGCCGTTGCGGGCCGGACGCCTCGCCGAGGCCGACCTCGCGCGGGTCCAGGCCCGCCGAAGCCTTCCGACGCGGCTGACGCAACGGGTCCAGCGCCTGATCCAGGATCGGATCATCGCCCCGGTGCTCGACCACGGGGACGCGCGCCTCAGCCCGCCGCTCGCGCTCCGGCTGCTCGACCGCCTGCCGTGGCTTCAGCGCATCCCGGCCCGGATCGTCGGCCTCGGCTTCCGCCCGGAGCATCCGCGGTGAGGCGCACGATCCAGCGCGTCCTCTTCGTCTGCGGTCGCGCCCGGCTCCGCAGCCCGACGGCCGAGCAGGCCTTCTCTCGGGTATGCCCAACCGGATGCCGCCGGCGCGGCCGGCCTCAGGCCCTACCGTAGACCCGGTCCGCCCGGCTCTCGAACGCGTCGGTGAACTTGCGGAAGGCGCGGTCGAACATCTTGCCCATCAGCAGGCCGAGGGCGAAGCTCTTGAACTCGTAGGTGATGAAGAAGTCGACGTCGCAGCCGCCGTCGCGGCCGGGCTTGAACGCCCAGCGGTTCTCGAGATGCCGGAACGGGCCGTCGATGTACTCGGCCGTGATCTTGAGGTTCGGGCGGTCGAGGCCGACCCGGGTGGTGAAGCGCTCGCGGATCGCCTTGTAGCCGACGCCCATCTCGGCCACGAGCACCTCGGTCCCCTCCCCGGTGCCGGGCTGGCGGCGCAGCACGCGCAGCGATTCGCACAGCGGAAGGAACTCGGGATAGTGCTCCACGTCGGCGACGAGGTCGTACATCTGCTGGGGCGAGTGACGCACCCAGCGGGTGATCCGGAAGGATGGCATGACGACTCAGGCTGAGAGGGTGTCGGGGGCGAGCCGCGCGTTGCGGGCGGCCTGGAGCCGCGAGAAATCCTCGCCGGCGTGGTGCGACGAGCGGGTCAGCGGCGTCGCCGAGACCAGCAGGAAGCCCTTGGCGTAGGCGGTGGTCTCGAACGCCTTGAACTCGTCCGGCGGCACGAAGCGGACGACCTCGTGGTGCTTCTTGGTCGGCTGCAGGTACTGGCCGATGGTGAGGAAGTCGACGTCGGCCGAGCGCAGGTCGTCCATCAACTGCACGACCTCGTTCCGCTCCTCGCCGAGGCCGACCATGATGCCGGACTTGGTGAAGATCGTGGGGTCGAGCTCCTTGACCCGCTGCAGCAGGCGCACCGAGTGGAAGTAGCGGGCGCCGGGGCGGACCGTGAGGTAGTTGCCGGGCACCGTCTCGAGGTTGTGGTTGAACACGTCGGGCTTGGCGGCCACGACCGCCTCGAGCGCGCCGTCCTTGCGCAAGAAGTCCGGCGTCAGGATCTCGATGGTGGTGCCGGGGCTGAGCCGCCGGATCGCCGCGATGGTGCGGGCGAAATGCTCGGCACCGCCGTCGGCGAGGTCGTCGCGGTCCACGGAGGTGATGACGACGTGGTGCAGGCCGAGCTTGGCCACCGAGTCCGCGATCTTGTCGGGCTCGTGCTGATCCAGGGCGTTGGGTAGGCCGGTGCGCACGTTGCAGAAGGCGCAGGCCCGCGTGCAGGTGTCGCCCATGATCATGAAGGTGGCGTGGCGCTTCTCCCAGCACTCGCCGATGTTGGGGCACCCGGCCTCCTCGCAGACCGTGACGAGGCCGTGCTCGCGCACGATCGCCCGGGTCTCGGCCCAGGCCGGGGAGCCCGGCGCCTTCACGCGGATCCAGTCGGGCTTGCGCAGCTGCACCGGCTGGTCCGGCCGGTGCACCTTCTCCGGGTGGCGGATGCGGGCCGGAAGCGGTGGCCGCGGATCGTTCTGCAGGAGATCGAGGACGGTCGCCATGACACACCGCGTGCGAGGCACCCGCGGTGCGGGTATCGGGGAGCACCTGCGACTTAAGACGTCCGGCCCCGCGCCGCAAACCGGCGCGACCGCAGGTCGCCCACGATCCCGAGACAGGGTGCGCGGATTCGTCATGGCCGGCGGGCCCGCGCGATCCGCCGCAACGCCCGCCCGGAACCCGGCGTGACGGATCCGGTTCCTTGGGGTCAACGGCCGCCGCACGGCCCTCACCGGAAGGAAGATCGCTTGACCCGGATCCTGCGCCGCGCGCTCGCCGCACCCGTGATGCTCGCGCTCGTGTTCCCGGCGCTCGCCGGTGTCGGCCCGGAGGACAAGCCGGCGCAGAGCGACGGCATGGTGGTGCAGGGCACCGGCCCGGGCACCAGCGCGGGCGGCAGCCCGTCCGATGTCGGGATCAAGGGCGCCGGATCGAAGGCGGATGCCGAGGGCCGCAACAAGCTCAGCCCCGCCGGCTTCCTCACCACCGACGTGATCGGGATCAAGGTCTCGGACAATGCCGGCAACGCGCTCGGCACGGTGGTCGACCTCGTGATGGAGGACGGGCGCACCCTGACGGCCGTGGTGCTCGACATCGGCGGGTTCCTCGGCGTCGGCACGCGCTACGTCGCGGTGCAGCCGGCCGCGCTGATCCTGTCCCCGGGCGGCGAGCGCTACGCCGCCACGCTCGACATGAGCAAGGAGCAGCTCGGGGCCGCGCCGGACTTCAAGTACAGCAAGTACAAGCCGCAGAACTGACGCGGCATCAGCGTGTTGCAGGCGGCGATGCGTCGTCGGCCACGCCGATCCCGGCCGCGCTAGGGCAGGGAAATCCGCCTTCAAGAATGTCGCTTACGGTCAAGCTTGGCTATGGCGATGTCCACGGGATTTTCGGTGGGAACGGTGATGGTCGAGGCCTTGCGGAAGGCGATCCGGTTGCGGGCGACGCGGCGCTCGCGCGACCTGCGGATCGGAACCAGCGGCTGCGCCCGCACGCCGCCGGTCGGCACCGCCGACCGCGGCACGGCCACGGCGCACCGCCTCACGGCGCGCGAGCTGATCGCGATGGCGCAGGCCGCGCGTCGGGCGCGCGGCAGGGAAGAGCCGGAGGGCTGAGCGGGAGGGCTGAGCCGCCTCAGCCGCCGCCCGGAAGCGCGCCGAGGCCCGCCACCTGGCAGATGTCGCGGGCGGGTTCGGCCAGCACCGTCTGCGCGGCCGCGACCTCGGTCTGCGCCGGGCCGGCCGGGGCGATGGTCGCTGCCGGCGGGATCGCCTCGGCGTAGGCCATCGCGGTCGAGGCGGGCGGCGGGGTCTGGGCCTGGCTCCCGGCCTTGCGCTTCTCGTAGAAGGCGTTGCCGCCGGCCACCGCCACGTAGTGCATGTTGTCGTACGGGTATTTCCGGCCGGCGGTGTGGAAGTACATCGCCCGGCCGACCTTGGGATGGCGCTCGCCGGCAAGGATTGCGTCGGCGGCGTCGGCGACCTTCTGCAGGTCCTTCTCGGCCATCGGCTTGGTCAGCACGCCGGTCGCGAACTGCCGCGGCTGGCCGACCACCGAGCAGATGCCGCCGTTCGGGAAGGCGGCGTTCTCCAGGCGGTTCATCACCACGGTCCCGACCGCGAGCAGGCCTTCGGAATCGCTGCGGTTCGATTCGAAGTACATCGCACGACCGAGGCAATCGCGCTCGGTATCCGACACCACCATCGGCTTGCCGCGCGTCGAGCCGGTGCTGAGAGCGGTGTTCGCGCTGGTGTTGCAGGCGCCGAGACTTGGTCCGAGCAGGAGGACCGACAGGGCCGGCACCGTCAATCTCGTCCCGATACCCTGCATGCCGCCCGGCCTCCCAGCCCATTGCCTCGCCGATGCGATGCGTTCCGGCCAAGCTCGACCCGAAAGGTGCGGATTTTGTGGCATCATGGTGAACCGACGGTTGCGTCAGCGCGTCGTCGCCTGCGCTTTCAGCATCGCCGCCGCGGTTCCGCGGAATGCGGCGGTCGGCACGGCGACGGACGGAGCCCGCCCCTCCTCCCGGCTGCCTGCCACCAGCACGCCGATCACCACGGGGCCGCCCGCCTCGACCTGCAGCAGCGCCGAGCCCGATTCTCCGGGCACCGCCCGGCAATCGTGCAGCAGCAGGGGCGCCGGGCCGGGGTCCCGCCACGCGCTGCAACCGCCCTGCGCGGTCATCAGCTGGGGCTTGAGCCGGCTGTAGCCCGCCCGCCGGATCTCGCGGCGGATCGCGGCCGGGTCGGCTTCGGCACCGGGATCCTCCAGCGTCAGCGGCGTGCCGGGGATCGGGTCGGCGAGCTCGACCAGGGCCCAGTCGCCCTGCATGTTCGGCCGCGCGGTGCCGTAGGCGAAGGCGTAGTCGTCCGGCTTGCGGTAGGCGGCGGCCAGGCTGTGCGCGCGATACGCGCCCTGGCGGTACCCGGCCACGAAGTGGACGACGCCCGGGTTGACCCAGCGCTTGCGCGGCTCGTCCCACAGGCAGTGCGCGGCGGTGAGCGCGAGCCGCGGACCGATCAGGGTCGCGGTGCAGGATTGGAGGCGGTTGGTGCCGAGCACCACGTTGAGCTTGCCGATCGCGCTGTAGGGCCATGCCTCGGCATCGAAGGCCATGTCCTCCGCACGCGCCGCGCCGGCCCACAGGCATGCGCCGACGAGGACCAGGGCGCGCACCTTCCTCAGCCCGCGACGTGCCGGGCGAACGATGCGAGGTCGATGTTGCCGCCGCTGATCACCACGCCGACGCGCCTGCCCCGCACGTCGAGGCGGCCGTGCATCACCGCCGCCGCCGCGAGGCAGCCGGTCGGCTCGACCACGAGCTTCATCCGCTCGGCGAAGAAGCGCATCGTGGCGACGAGCTCGGCGTCCGTCACCGTCACGATGTCGGCGACCCGCTCCTGGATGATCGGGAAGGTCAGCGATCCGAGGAACGTCGTCTGCGCGCCGTCGGCGATGGTGCGCGGCACCGGGATCGTGACGATCCGCCCCTCGCGGAGCGAGCGTTGCCCGTCGTTGCCGGCCTCCGGCTCGACGCCGATCACGGCGCAGCCGGGCGAGCGCTCGGCGGCGACGAGGGCGCAGCCCGACAGCATGCCGCCGCCGCCGAGGCAGACGACGAGCATGTCGAGCGGCCCGGTCTCGGCGATCAGCTCGAGGGCGAGCGTTCCCTGGCCGGCGATCACGTCCGGATGGTCGTAGGGCGGGATCAGGGTGAGGCCGCGCGCCTCCGCGAGTTCGCGGCCGAGGGCGACGCGGTCCTGGGTGTAGCGGTCGTAGCGCACCACCTCGGCGCCGTAGCCTTGCGTCGCCGCGACCTTCATCGCCGGCGCGTCCTGCGGCATCACGATGGTGGCCGGCACGTTCAGCAGCCGGCTCGCGAGGGCGATCGCCTGGGCGTGGTTGCCCGAGGAGTAGGCGATGACGCCGCGCGCCCGCGCGTCGCCGGCGAGCGCCGCGATCGCGTTGTAGCCGCCGCGGAACTTGAAGGCGCCGGCGCGCTGCAGGTTCTCCGCCTTGAAGAACAGGCTCGCCCCGGCGCGTTCGTCGGCGGTGCGCGACGTGAGCACCGGGGTGCGGTGGGCCACGCTGGCGATGCGCTCGGCGGCGCGCGCCACGTCGGCGAAGGTCGGCTGGCCTGGGGTCGCATCGGTCATCGAGGGCTCGCTCGGCGCCCGCGCCGCTCGCGCCCGGAGCGCGACCCTTCGGCGAGGGACCCACGCACCGTCCTATACGCGTCCCCGGGCGCCGCCGGCACCCTCGGCGTGCGAACGGAGCCAATTGCCCGCTCGGTTCTTATCCTCGGACACGATCATCATCCGGCAGGGCCGGTCCCGTCCGATCGGCGGGCCAGGCCGCCGGACGAACGACGGATTCACGGAACGACATGCGGACATCGGCAAAACTCGGGCTCGCGGCGCTGGCCGTGGTCCTCCTCGGCGGCGCGGCCTTCGTGCGCTTCGCGGTCTATCCCGAGAGCGCGTCGCTCCCGCTCGCCGACGGCCAGGGGGCGAGCCCGACGCTGCCCGCCCCGAACGCGACGCCGCTGCCCACCGTCAACATCGCGCCCGCCACCGGCTGGGCGAAGGGCGCCAAGCCCGCGCCGGCCGCCGGCCTCTCGGTCGCAGCCTTCGCCGAGGGGCTCGACCATCCGCGCTGGCTCTACACCCTCCCGAACGGCGACGTGCTCGTCGCCGAGAGCAACACCCCGCCCTCCGACGGCACGTTTCCCGGCGTGAAGGCCTGGATCGCGGGCAAGATCATGGATCGGGCCGGCGCCGGCGTGAAGAGCCCGGACCGGATCGTGCTGCTCCGCGACGGCGACGGGGACGGGGTCGCCGAGGTGAAGACGGTCTATCTGAAGGGCCTGACCTCGCCGTTCGGCATGGCGCTGGTCGGCAGCGACCTCTACGTCGCCAACGCCGACGCGCTGGTGCGAGTGCCCTACGAGGCCGGCGGGACCGAGAACGGCGCGACGCCCGAGAAGGTCGTCGACCTGCCGGCCGGGATCAACCACCATTGGACCAAGAACGTGGTCGCGAGCCCCGACGGCGCCAAGCTGTTCATCACCGTCGGCTCGAACAGCAACGTGGCCGAGAACGGGCTCGAGGCCGAGAAGGGCCGCGCCGCGATCTGGGAATACACGATCGCGACAAAGACCTTCCGCGAATACGCCACCGGCCTGCGCAACCCGAACGGGTTGGGCTTCGAGCCCGAGACCGGCGCCCTCTGGGCCGCGGTCAACGAGCGCGACGAGATCGGCAGCGACCTCGTGCCGGACTACGTCACCGCGGTGAAGGAGGGCGGGTTCTACGGCTGGCCCTACAGCTATTACGGCCCGCACGTCGACGAGCGCGTCACCCCGCAGCGCCCGGACCTCGTCGCCAAGGCGATCGTGCCGGACTACGCCCTCGGTCCCCACACGGCCTCGCTCGGCATCGCGTTCTCGCGGGGCGCGCACCTGCCCCCGGCCTGGACCAGCGGCCTGTTCGTCGCCCAGCACGGCTCGTGGAACCGGCGTCCGAAGAGCGGCTACAAGGTGATCTACGTGCCGTTCGCCGACGGCCGGCCCGCGGGCACGCCGGTGGACGTGCTGGCCGGCTTCCTCGACGCCGACGAGAAGGCGCAGGGGCGCCCCGTGGACGTGGCCTTCGACAAGACCGGGGCGCTGCTCGTCTCGGACGACGTCGGCAACGCGGTCTGGCGGGTGACGGGGGCGGCCGCCTCGCAGTGAGGCGGACGCCTCAGATCCCCGCGTACCAGCTGAAGCCGAGTTCGGAGACCATGCTGCCGCGGCCCTGGCCGAGGCCGTCCACGCGATCGACGGCCTCGATCGAGGCGAGGTACTTCAGCGACTTGTAGCCGAGCTGCCGCTCGACCCGGAGCCGCACCGGCGCGCCGTGCGCGATCGGCAGCGCGTCGCCGTTCATGCCGTAGGCGAGGATCGTCTGCGGGTGCAGCGCGTCGAACAGGTCGTAGGTGTCCCACCAGCCGTCGACGGTGCGGATCACGATGAAGCGCGCTTCCGGCTTCAGGCCGGCGACGGCCAGGACGTGGGCCAGCGGAACCCCGGTCCATCCGCCGATCGCCGACCAGCCCTGCTCGCAGGAATGTAGCGTGATCTGGGTGCGGGCGGGCATCGCCTTCAGGTCGGCGAGCGAGAATGCGGCCGGGTTCGCCACCAGCCCGCGCACCGGCAGGCGCCAGTCCGAGAAGCCGATCTCCTTCGAGCGGCGGTAGGCAACGTCGTCGGGGTCGGTGGTGTTTATCGTCGGGAAGACCGCCGAGATCGCGTCCGGGGAGAACTCGCGCACCAGCGGCTGATGGCGCAGCAGGAAGCGCTGCACGGTGAAGCTCAGGCGCTCGCTGATCCCGTAGAGGCCGCCGCGGCTCGGGCCGCCCTCCCCGATCCTCTCGCAGCCGGCGAGCAGCCCGGTGCCGCCGAGAGCCGAGGCGCCGAGGATCAGCTTGCGCCGGGAGATGCCGCTCATCGCTTTGCCTCGCGCTCGTGCCGCCGCGCGGGTTCCGCGGCCGGCGCCCGGCGCCCGATGGTCATCCCGCGCATCAGCGCCGCCGGGCCGTTGGCCAGGACCTGCCAGACGTGCACGGCGAGGAACGCCACCAGCAGGGACGCGCACAGGAAGTGCAGGGTCCGGGCCGACTGCCGTCCGCCGAACAGGTCGAACAGCTCGGGGATCGCCGTCGTGACCCCGGGCGACATCGTCAGGCCGGTGAGCAGCATCAGCGGCGACAGCACCAGGACGACCGCTAGGTAGGCGAGCTTCTGCAGAACGTTGTAGCGGGTCTGCGTCGGCCCCGGGCCGCGCAGGTGCAGGTGCTCGCGCACCGTGCCGGCGATGTGCGCCGGGCGGACCTGATCCGCATCCGGCAGCAGCCGGCGGGACAGGTGGCGCGTCGCGAGGCTCCAGGCGAGATAGAGCAGCCCGTTGAGGACGAAGATCCAGGCGGCGAGGAAGTGGATGTTGCGGCCCCAGCCGGTCTGCTCGAGGTTCACCGGCAGCGGCAGGGCGATCCATGCCGGGGCATCGAGCGCGCCCGTCTCGCCCCAGAACAGCCGCGGCAGCGCCAGCAGGATCGCCGTGCCGCTGACCGCGAGCGCGACGAACGCGGCGGCGTTGATCCAGTGCGTCGCCCGCACCCAGGCGGAATGGCGGATCCGGCCGTCCTCGCGTCCCGTCATCGTGCGCCGATCGGATGGTCCTGCATCATAGCGCAGGATCGCACGGCCCCTCGATCGATCCAATGTGAAAGTCCGCCGCGGCCCCGGCGCCGCGAGACCCGTGCCGCCCGGGCGTATACGATGGCGGCCCGCTGTCCCCAGCACCTTGCGTCGACGCGGGAACCGTTGCGGTCATCCTCGGCTTCCGGGATGGTCGGTGAATCGGCAATGTTGCATCCGTTCATCCTGCACACAGACAGGATATGCGATGTGCGACCACGGCCTCCGTCGCTGGAAAACGAGCTTCCGTGAAGATCGCTCTCATCGCCCACCTGAAGTTCCCCATCGCGCAGCCGTATCCGGGCGGTCTGGAGATGCACACGCATCTCCTCGCCGGTGCCCTGATGCGACGCGGGCACGACGTGACGTTGTTCGCCTCGGAGGGATCGGATCCGACACTTGCGCCGGTCTGCGTCTGCCCACCGACCGGTGACGGGCTCGGCGATCCACTGCGTCATGCGTCCATCGATCGCGCCGAGAACGCGGCCTATGCGCGGATCATGGAGATGGTGCGGGCCGGCGACTTCGACATCGTGCACAACAACAGTCTTCACGACCTGCCGCTGCGCCGGAGCCGGGACCTCGCGGTGCCGATGGTGACGGCGCTTCACACGCCCCCGTTCAACTCTCTGGAGGCGGGCGTGCGCGCCGCCCCCGCCGGCATGCCGTTCGCCGCCGTCTCGGACCACACGGCCGACGCGTGGCGCGAGATCGTCGCCGAGCCGGTCGTCATCGGCAACGGCGTCGAGCTCACGGTCTTCGTCTACCGCCCGGCGCCGGACCCGGTGCCCTACGTGTTCTGGTCCGGCCGGATCGTGCCGGAGAAGGGGCTGCACCTGGCGATCGACGCCGCGCGCGCCGCCGGCCTCCCGCTGCACTTCGCCGGCCCGCGGCCCAATCCCGCCTACTGGGCGGAGTGGATCGCCCCGCGCCTCGGGGACGACCTCGTCGATCTCGGCCATCTCGGCCATGCCGACCTTGCGCGTCACCTCGGCGGTGCGCGGGCGGCCCTGGTCACCCCGCGCTGGGAGGAGCCGTTCGGGCTGGTGGTCGCCGAGGCGCTGGCCTGCGGCACGCCGGTCGCCGGCTTCCGCCGCGGCGCGCTCCCCGACATCCTCGATGCCACCTGCGGCGCGCTGGCGGCGCCCGACGACGTCGCGAGCCTGTCGGATGCGATCGTCCGCGCCGTCGCCCTCGACCGCCGCGCCTGCCGGCAGCGTGCCGAGGACCTGTTCGACGCCGACGCGATGACCGCCGGCTACGAGGCGCTCTACGACGCGGCGCTCGCCGCGCACGACCTCTCGCTGCTGCCGGTGCCCCGCCTGCGCCGCGTCGCCGGCGCGCAGGCGTGACCATGCGCCCGTCCGAACAGGCGGTCGTCTGCGTGCCCGCCCGCGACGAGGTGCGCTGCCTGCCGCGCCTCCTCCGCTCGCTGGCCGCTCAGGACGGCCTCTCGGCCGGGACGCCCCTGCGCGTCCTGATCGTGGCCAACAACTGCACCGACGGCACGGTCGCCGCCGTGCGCGCGATGGAGGCGGCGGGCGAGGCGCCCGCGCTCGCGATCCGGGTGATCGAGGCGCATCTCGAGCCGGCGGAGGCCCATGTCGGCACCGCGCGGCGGATGGCGCTCGATGCCGGCGCCGCCTGGCTCGACGCCGACGGGCATCCCGACGGCATCCTGCTCACCACCGACGCCGACGCGCGGGTGCCGCGGACCTGGCTCGCCGCCAACCTCCGGGCGCTGGAGGGCGCCGAGATCGTCGGCGGCCGTCTCGTGATCGACCCGGAAGAGGAGACCGATCCGGCGCTCGCCGACCTGCATGACCGGATCGAGCGCTACTGGGCCGCCGTCCGCCGGATCGAGGACGCGCTCGATCCGCCGCCGCACGATCCCGCCCCCCGTCACGGCGACCATACCGGCGCGAGCCTCGCGCTGCGCGCCGCGCTGTATCGCAGCGTCGGCGGCCTGCCGGCCCTGCCGCGCGGCGAGGACAACGCCCTCGTCGCCCGCGTCCGCGAGGCCGGCGGACGCCTGCGCCACTGTCCCGAGGTGTCGGTGATGGTCTCCGACCGCGCCGCCGGCCGGGCGCAGGGCGGCATGGCCACCGAGATGGTCCGGCGCGCCGTCACCGCCCGCGCCGGCCTCCCCTACCGCCTGCCCGCACCGAGCCACTGGGAAGCCGTGATTGCGCGGCGCGCGGCGCTGCGCAGCGTCTTCCGCGGCACGGCCGGACCCGAGCGCCTTGCCGCCCTCGCGGCGTTCGGCCTCACCGCCGCGGACCTCGCATCCATCAGCCCGGATGCCTGCGTCAACGACATCGCCTTCGTCGAGCGGGCGGGCCCGCTGTGCGAGGCCGCCGACGGACCGGCTCCGGAGATGGAACTCGACGCAGCCCTCGCCGCCTTCGACACGATCCTCCGCCCGAGCGCGGCCGCGTGAAGCGGCCGGTCGGCTACTACGTCCACCATCAGGGCGCCGGCCATTGGCAGCGCGCCTGCGCGATCGCCCGGCACCTCGACCGGCCCTGCACCCTGATCGGCACGCTGGCCGGCCTCGATCGCGACGCGGCGCCGGGCAGCGTCCTCGACCTGCCCGACGACCGCTTGCCCGAGGCCCGTTCGCCCGAGGCCGCTTTCGACGGCCGTGACGGGGCGGCGACGCGCCCCGAGGCCTTTCACTACGCGCCCCTCGGGCTGGCGGGCCTGCGCGACCGCATGGCGGCGATCGCGGCCTGGATCGCGCGGGAGGACCCCGCCCTGATCGTGGTCGACGTCTCGGTCGAGGTCGCGCTGTTCGCGCGCCTGATGTCGGTGCCGGTGCTGATGGTGCGGCTCGCCGGCACCCGGACCGATCCGCCCCATCTCGAGGCCTTCCGCAGCGCCGAGCGCCTGATCGCACCGTTCCCGCGCACCCTCGACGGCGCGTCCGTCCCGGCCTGGGTGCGCGACAGGACCCATTACGCCGGCTTCCTCGGCGCGACCGCCCGCCCCGGCCCCGCCCCGGACCCCGACGGCCCGATCGTCGTGGTGTTCGGCCGCGGCGGCGCGGGCGGCGACGCCACCGAGCTTGCCGCCGCGGCGCGCGCGGTGCCGGATCGCGCCTGGCACGTCCTCGGTCCGGTCGCGGGCATGGTCGCCGATCCGCCCCCGAACCTGCACCTGCACGGATGGGTCGCCGAGATCGGCCCGCATCTCGCCCGCGCCGCCCTGGTCGTCGGGGGCGGCGGCGACGGCGTGGTCGCGGCGGTGGCGGCTGCGGGACGCCGCTTCGTCTGCCTGCCCGAACCGCGGGCCTTCGGCGAGCAGACCGAGAAAGCGGCGGCGCTCGAGCGCCTCAATGCCGCCGTGGTGCGCCCGTCCTGGCCGGAGGCGTCCGCCTGGCCCGCCATCGTCGCGGCCGGCCTCGCCCTCGACCCCGCGGCGATGTCCGCCCTGCACGATCCTGACGCCGTGCCGCGGCTGGCCGCGACGATCGAGCGGATCGCCGCCGGCCTCGACGCGCGCTGAGCCCGCGCTCAGAACGGCCGGTCGGCGGGGACCTGCGCCGCCGCGATCTCGGCCTCGGTCGGGGAACGCAGCACGGCGAGGCCGCCGGCGCGGTCGGCCGCCACCAGCCCGAGCCCGGCGAAGGCGTCGAGCCAGCCGTCCATCGGCCAGATCCCGTGGCGTCGGTGGAAGCGCCGGGCGTTGGCGACGATGTCGGTGAAGTGCTGCAGCGGCGGGTCGCAGGACAGGTGGTGCTGGTGGAAGGCGTGCATCCCGCCGGCGAACAGCACCGGCACCCCGGCCTGCGCCGCGCGGAAGGCGAGGTCGGTGTCCTCGGCGCCGTAGCCCGTGAAGCCCTCGTCGAAGCCGCCGATGCGGTCGTAGGTGGCGGCCCGCACCGCGAAGGCGAGCGACCAGAACAGGCCCGGTTGCGGCGCCGGGATCACGCCGGCCTCCGGGAAGCGGCGCGCCGGATGGCGGTGGCCGACCCGGTCGAGGCCGGCTTCGGTCCAGCCGTCGGAGACTGCCGCGCCCGGAAGGTAGCGGATCTCGCAGCAGATCAGCCCGTCGTGCTCGGCGACGGATGCGGCGAGCCCGGACACCAGGGTCGCGGACGGGATGCAATCGACGTCGAGGTAGACCAGGACGTCGCCGGACGCCGCGCGGCGTCCGGCGTTGCGGGCCGCGGCGAGGGGCAGGCCGTCGCGCCGCAGATGCGTGCGCCGCACCGGGAAGCCGAGATCCGGCAGCGGGCCGTCGTCGCCGCCCATCTCGACGATCACGGCCTCCGCCGGCGGCGCGCCGCGCCCGAGGCCTTCGAGCAGGCGCGCGAGATGGTGCCCGCGGCCCTTGTTCAGGGTGACGACGCTGACGCTCACGCCGAGACCTCGTTTACGTGCAGCACGTCGAGGCGGTACTCGGCGGTGCGGACCCGATGCACCGGCCGCGCGAAGCGCGCATCCGCGATCAGGGCCTCGGCCGCGGCGTCGCCCGAGAGCGGATAGTCGGTCTCGCCGAGCCAGTGCACCAGCACGATGTCGCCGCCGGGCAGGATCGACGACCCGATCCGCGCCGCGATCCGCGCGACGTCCGCGCGCGAGAAGAAGTACGCCACCTCCGACAGCACGATCAGGTCGAACCGGCCCGCCGGCCAAGCATCCGGGATCGCGCAGGCCTCGAAGCGCACCCACGGCGTCGCGGCGTTGCGGGCGCGGGCAGCGGCGAGCGCGGTCTCGACCACGTCGATGCCGAGCAGCGCCGCGCAGCGCGGCGCGAGCCGGTGGGTGAGGACGCCGATCGAGCAGCCGATCTCGAGGCCCGAGGCGTAGCGCTCGCGCGGCAGGGCTTCGAGCGTCGCGGCGTACTTGGCGGCCTCGTAGGCGCTGGTGGTGAAGCCCCATGGATCGGGATCGGGGTCGGCGCCGTAGAGCCCGGCGAAGTAATCCGGCGTCAGCGAGTCGGCGCGGCGGCTCATCGCGGCAACTCCACGAAGCGCTCGTAGGGGCCGCACAGGCGCTCGACCATCGCCTCCGACAGGCGGAAGCCGTCCGGATCGTCGGCGATCAGCCGCGTCGTCTGCGAGGCGTGCGCCGCGACCGCCCGGCGCTTGGCGGGGCGGTGCGCCTCGACGTCGAGTCGGAATCCGGTCGGCGCCGGCCCGACCTCGCGCTCCGGCGGCAGGGTCCAGCCCCAGACCGGGTAGGCGTAGGCGCGGATGCCGGGGATCAGCGGGCGGGCGAGCCCGACGATGTCGGCCGCCGCGGTGTGATCGCAATGCGGGTCGTGGCGCCAGGTGACGAACACCGCATCGGCCTCGCTCTCGCGCACGGCGTCCGCGATTACCTCGGCCGCGGCCTGCGCCGTCGCGCCGGTGCTCGGCACGTGCGCGTCGGGCAGGCGCAGGAAGGCGACGTGCTCGGGCGCCAAGCCGAGCTCGCCGACCGCCCGGCGGGTCTCGTCCTCGCGCAAGCCGCGCAGCCGCTCGGGCGGGTACAGGCGGGAATTCGGGTGCGAGCCGCAACCGTCGCTGACGACGACGAGCCGGACGGGCAGGCCGCGCGCCCGTGCCTCGGCGATCAGGCCGCCGCAGCCGAGGCTCTCGTCGTCGGGATGGGGGGCGACCACGACGAGGCCGCGCGTCGCCATCGCCGAGAGATCGGCGACGGGCAGGGTATCGAGGAGGGGCAGGAAGGCGTCGGCGCGCATCGGGTCTCGGCGGTTCGCAGGGCTCGGCGCGACGGGGTCGTGCGTCGATGCGGCTGTCAGGTCGGTTCGGGGTCGTGCCAGAGTGCGTGGACCGGGGCGTCGGCCCCGGCGACGTAGGCCGCCGCGCTGACGAGGGCGCCGTCGGGGGCCGGCTGGCGCAGGTAGGTCGCGAGGTCGCGCACCAGCCGCTCGAGCGGGTGGGCTTCGAGGAAGCCGGAGAGGCCGACCGAGCGCTGGGCCAGCTCGATCGCGTCGAGGCCCGCCCGCTCGACCGCGCCGCGGGCGAGGGCGACGTAGGCGACCGCCCGGTCGCCCTCGACGGGCTCCGTCGTCGCCAGCCGGGCGGCATGCTCCACGAACAGGCGCGCGGTCTCGGCGGCCGTGGCCGCCTGCCCGAGGCGGGCGCGCTGGTGCGGATCGCCGCCGCGGCCGGTCTCGGTCAGGTGGCCGCGATGCGCCTCCAGCACCGCTTCGATGCCGCCGCACTGGACCGCGAGGAAGCGCCACGCCCCGGCGGCGAAGAACGGCTGGCGATAATAGTCGTCCGGGGCGCCGATGCGGTCCAGGGGCTCGACCCGCAGGCCGGAGAAGTCGACGGTGCCGGTGGCGGAGGCGCGCATCCCGTGGGCGCGCCAGTCGGCGAGCTCGGCGCGGGCTTCCGGATCGAGCGGCACCACGAGCATCTGGCGGCGCCCGTCCGGCAGCCGCGCGGTCACCAGCGGGCGCGTGACGTGCCCGGCCCCCGAGGCGTAGGACTTCGCGCCGGTCAGCACCGCCGGATCCGCCTCCGTGCCGAGCGCGAGACCGCCCGGCTCCGCCGGCTCGGTGTTCCACACGCCGAACAGGTGCCCGGCACGGGCATCGGCCGCGAAGCGCGCGCGCACCGGATCGCTGCCGTAGCGCAGCACCAGCGCCAGCGCGTTGACGTGGCCCTCGTAGATCCGCCCGACCGCGAGGTTGCCGCGCCCGATTCCGCGCAGCACGTCGCGCAGGCGGTCGGCGCCGCCGGGCGTGCACAAGCCCGCTCCGCCCAACGCCTCGGGCAGCGGCGCGACGAGCAGCCCGGCGCCGCGCAGCGCCGCGATCGCCTCGACGGGGAAGGTGCCGTGCCGATCGGGCGCCGGCGCGCGCGCCACCGCGGAGGCGGCGAGCTCGGCGATGCCGACGGGGCGCGCGTTCACGAGCGCGATGGGGAGGGGAATCGTCATGTTCGGATCCGCAGAATGACGCGTGCGCGTGAACGCGCCATGTACGGACGCGCGAAGGTTCAATCAGCGGTAGGCGCGGCACGTTCCGGTCGCCCGGAAGGCTTGACCGTCGCACCAGCATGATCCTTGCTCCAGGTCCGAACCGGCCGAAATGAGTCCGGACCGGCCGAAATCCGAGAGGGCTCCTCGTGCTGCTGACGCCTCGCGAAAAAGACAAGCTCCTCGTGGCCATGGCCGCTCAGGTCGCGCGGAACCGCCTTGCCCGCGGCGTCAAGCTCAACCACCCGGAGGCGATCGCGCTGATCACCGACGTCGTGGTCGAGGGCGCCCGCGACGGGCGCTCGGTCGCCGAGCTGATGCAGGCGGGCGCCAACGTGCTCACCACGGACCAGGTGATGCCGGGCATCGCCGAGATGATCCACGACATCCAGGTCGAGGCGACCTTCCCCGACGGCACCAAGCTCGTCACCGTGCACCATCCGGTGCGCGGCGCGCCCTCCCCCGACGTGCCGGGCGCCGTCACCACGCTGCCGGGCGAGATCGTGTTCAACGAAGGCTGCGAGCGCACCGTGGTCGAGGTCGCCAATGTCGGCGACCGGCCGATCCAGGTCGGCTCTCATTACCATTTCTTCGAGGTCAACCCGGGGTTGCGCTTCGACCGGGAGAAGGCCCGCGGCCGGCGCCTCGACATCGCGCCGGGCACGGCGGTGCGGTTCGAGCCCGGCTCGACGCGGGAGGTGGCCCTGGTGCCGCTGTCCGGCGGGCGGACGGTGTACGGCTTCCGCGGCGACGTGATGGGGGCGCTCTAGCATGGCCAACACGCCCCCCCGCGCCGCCCTCCCCCGCGCCGCCTATGCCGACATGTTCGGGCCCACGACCGGCGACCGCATCCGGCTCGCCGACACCTGCCTGGAGATCGAGGTCGAGCGCGACTTCACCACCTACGGCGAGGAGGTGAAGTTCGGCGGCGGCAAGGTGATCCGCGACGGGATGGGGCAGAGCCAGGTCACCAACGCCGACGGCGCGGTGGACACGGTGATCACCAACGCGGTCGTGCTCGACCATTGGGGCGTGGTGAAGTGCGACGTCGGGATCGTGAAGGGGCGGATCGTCCGGCTCGGCAAGGCCGGCAACCCGGACATCCAGCCGGGCGTCGACATCGTCGTCGGCCCGGGCACCGAGGTGATCGCCGGGGAGGGCAAGATCCTCACCGCCGGCGGCTTCGACAGCCACATCCACTTCATCTGCCCGCAGCAGATCGACGAGGCCCTGTGCTCGGGGATCACCACCATGCTCGGCGGCGGCACCGGGCCGGCGCACGGCACCTTCGCCACCACCTGCACGCCGGGCCCCTGGCACATCGCCCGGATGATCGAGGCGGCGGACAGCTTTCCGATGAACCTGGCGTTTGCCGGCAAGGGCAACGCCTCGCGCCCCGACGCTCTCGTCGAGATGGTGCGGGCCGGCGCCTGCGCGCTCAAGCTGCACGAGGATTGGGGCACCACGCCGAAGGCGATCGACACCTGCCTGACGGTCGCCGACCAGCACGACGTGCAGGTGATGATCCACACCGACACGCTGAACGAGTCGGGCTTCGTCGAGGACACGATCGCCGCGTTCGCCGGCCGCACCATCCACGCCTTCCACACCGAGGGCGCCGGCGGCGGGCACGCGCCCGACATCATCAAGGTGGCGGGGCTCGCGCACGTGCTGCCCTCGTCCACCAACCCGACGCGGCCCTACACGAAAAACACCATCGACGAGCATCTCGACATGCTGATGGTGTGCCACCACCTCGACCCGTCGATCCCGGAGGATCTCGCCTTCGCCGAGAGCCGCATCCGCAAGGAGACGATCGCGGCCGAGGACATCCTGCACGACATCGGCGCGCTCTCGATGATGTCGTCGGACAGCCAGGCCATGGGCCGGGTCGGCGAGGTCGCGATCCGCACCTGGCAGACGGCGGACAAGATGAAGCGCCAGCGCGGCGCCCTCCCCGGCGACGCCTCGGGCAACGACAACATGCGGGCGCGGCGCTACATCGCGAAATACACGATCAATCCGGCGATCGCGCACGGCGTGTCGGCCCATATCGGCTCGGTCGAGCCGGGCAAGCTCGCCGACCTCGTGCTGTGGTCGCCGGCCTTCTTCGGGGTGAAGCCCGACCTCGTGATCAAGGGCGGGATGATCGCGGTGGCGCCGATGGGCGATCCCAACGCCTCGATCCCGACGCCGCAGCCGGTGCATTATCGCCCGATGTTCGGCGCCTACGGCCGCGCGCCGTTCGCGACCGCGCTGACCTTCGTCTCGAAGGCCGCGATCGAGGACGGCCTGCGCGAGCGCCTGGGTGTCCAGAAGCAGCTCGTCGCGGTGGAGAACGTGCGCGGCGGCATCTCGAAGAAGAGCATGATCCTCAACGACGCGACGCCCGAGATCGAGGTCGACCCCGAGACCTACGACGTGCGCGCCGACGGCGAGCTGCTGGTCTGCGAGCCGGCCGACGTTCTGCCGATGGCGCAGCGGTACTTTTTGTTTTGAGGTAGGATCGGCACGTTCGAGGAGAGCCACGATGTCGAACGCCGCGCTGAGACCGCCTCCGGCGGCCGATCCCTATGAGACGGACTTCTATCTCTGGACGCAGGCCCAGGCCGAGCTGCTGCGGGCACGCCGGTTCGACGAGCTCGACCTGAGGAACCTGATCGACGAGGTGAGGAGCGTGGGCGCAAGCGAGAAGCGCGAGATCGGCAATCGCCTCGCCGTTCTGCTGGGGCACCTCCTCAAGTGGAAGTATCAGCCCGGTGCTCGCAAGAACGGATGGATGTCGACGATCGTCGAGCAGCGTACGCAGATCGCCGACATCATGACGGCAAGCCCGAGCTTGAAGCGGCATCCGGCGAGCGTCTTCACGAGATGCTACCTGTCCGGCCGCCTGCTGGCGTCGAAGGAGACCGGCATCGACTTCACGCTGTTTCCCGAGGTGCCGCCGTTCACGGTCGTTCAGGCGCTCGACCTCGACTACCTGCCCAAGGAGCCCGACCTGCTGGATCAGTCCTGACCCCATGATCCGCGCCACCCGCGTCATCCGCTCCGACGTTCTCGCCGGGGCCGAGATCGTCGACCGCATCGTGCTCGACCACGGCGACCGGCATCGCCGCCGCATGGCGATGCGCGGCGTCGGCGGGCTCGCCTTCCTGCTCGACCTGCCCGAGCCCATGGTGCTCGACGACGGCGACGCGCTGGCGCTGGAGGATGGGCGGCTCGTCTGGGTCGAGGCCGCGCCCGAGCGCCTGCTGGAGGTCCGGGCCGGGTCGGACCACGCCCTGAAGCGGTTGATCTGGCATATCGGCAACCGGCACATCCCGGCCGAGATCACCGCGGACGCGGTGTTCATCGCCTTCGACCATGTGCTGGCCGAGATGGTGCGGGGCCTCGGCGGCAGCGCCGAGCCGGTCGAGCGCCCGTTCCGGCCGGAAGGGGGCGCCTATGCCGGCGGCCACGCCCAGGCGCATGGCCATGATGTCGGCGACCCTGGCGAGCCCGCGGGCGGCCGCGCCCATCATCACGGCGACGGGCGCTACCACACCCATGATTGAGCGCATCCGGCTGATGGCGTGGCTGTCGCCGACCTACCCGGTCGGCGCCTACGCCTACTCGCACGGGCTCGAATGGGCGGTGGAGGCGGGCGACGTCGCCGACGAGGCGGGCATCTCCGGATGGCTCGGTGACGTGATGGAGCACGGGGCCGGCCGCAACGACCTGATCCTGGCGGCCCACGCCCACCGCGCCGCGGCGGCGGCGGCTCTGCCGGACCTCGCCGGGATCAACGATCTCGCCCTGGCGCTGGCGCCGTCGCGCGAGCTTCACCTCGAGACGAGCCAGCAGGGCCGCAGCTTCCTCGACGCGACCCTGGCGGCTTGGCCGTGCCCACCCCTCGACGGGGTCGCCGGGGCGCTGCCAGGGGCGGTCGCCTACCCGGTCGCGGTCGGGGCCGCCGCGGGCGCGCACGGCATGGACCGGCCGGGGATGCTGGCCGCCTACGGACTCGCCTTCGTCCAGAGTCTCGTCTCGGCCGCGTTGCGCGCCGCGCCGATCGGGCAGGCCGCGGGCACGCGGATCATCGCCGGCCTGAGCCCGCGCATCGCCGCGCTCGCCGAGCAGGCGGAGGCCTGCAGCCTCGACGACCTCGGCTCGGCGACGCTTCGCCTCGATCTCGGCTCGTTCCGGCACGAGACCCAGTATTCGCGGATCTTCCGCTCGTGATCCTCTAACGGAGCTTGCCCCCATGGCATCGAACAACGGACCCTTGCGCGTCGGCATCGGCGGGCCCGTCGGCTCGGGCAAGACCGCGCTGATGGAGCAGCTGTGCAAGCGCTTCCGCGACACCTACGAGATCTGCGCGATCACCAACGACATCTACACCAAGGAGGATGCCCGCATCCTCACGGTGGCCGGCGCGCTCCCCGAGGAGCGGATCATGGGGGTCGAGACCGGGGGCTGCCCGCATACGGCGATCCGCGAGGACGCGTCGATCAACCTGGCGGCGGTGGCCGAGATGCGCCGGCGCTTCCCGAAGCTCGACCTGATCCTGATCGAGTCGGGCGGCGACAACCTCGCGGCGACCTTCTCGCCGGAGCTCGCCGACATCACCCTCTACGTCATCGACGTGGCAGGCGGCGAGAAGATCCCGCGCAAGGGCGGCCCCGGCATCACCCGCTCGGACCTGCTCATCGTCAACAAGACCGACCTCGCGCCGCTGGTCGGCGCCGATCTCGGGGTGATGGAGGCGGACACCCGGCGCATGCGCGGGCCGCGGCCCTACGTGTTCGCATCCCTGCGGGAGGGCGCGGGAGCCGACGCGGTCGCGCGCTTCGTCGTCGAGGCCGGCGGCCTCGGTGAGATGCCGTCGCGTTAGTGCTCGGCGTTGGCCGAGCGGGAGCGGGCCGTCCCCGGGCTCTGCGGGACGCCGCCCATCAGCGCATCGAGGCGGCTCATGCGGGCGGAGAACTTCTGGGCGGTCTCGAGGGCGGCGCGGTCGCGCGGGCTCAGCGGCTTCGACCGGGTGTCGCCGGCGTGAGCCGAGGCGATCGGCAGGGCGGCGAGGACGAGGGCGGCGATGCGCAGGGACGATGTCATGATCATCACTCCATGCCGGCTCGGCCGTTCACGCGCGAGCACGGGTCGGCCTTCGGCAGGACTTCAACGTAGGGGTGAACGTGCGGCCAAGCTGTGCGCTGTCGCACCGCGGCCGGCGACCGCGCGCATCTCGACAGCCGGATCGATCGATGCAAGGTTTCGTTCGGGATAGCGCCGGCCGGAGGCATCGTGTCCGCCGGCTGTGATGGAGCGGGCATGTCGCCGGAATTGCAGGAATCGCGTGCGGCCCTGATCCTGATCGCCGTCGTGGTCGTATCCGTTCTGATCTTCGGGGCCGTGACCCTGTTCAGCCAGATCGGCTGATCGTCCCCCCTCGTCCGGTCTCGGGCCTCGCCCGAGCGATGTCGGGAATCG
Source organism: Methylobacterium sp. E-016 (assembly GCF_022829745.1). Lineage (NCBI taxonomy): Bacteria > Pseudomonadati > Pseudomonadota > Alphaproteobacteria > Hyphomicrobiales > Methylobacteriaceae > Methylobacterium > Methylobacterium sp. E-016. Next base: position 24,589 of record NZ_JAKSYF010000129.1, on the reverse strand, counting down.
AACGGGGCGACGTCTCGGCCTCGTCGGCCGGGCCTGCGCGCCTGCACTGGGCTCGAACAGCATTCCCAGCATCGGATAGCCCTGCATCCCCCAGGAATCGGTAGAATGCAGCGGTGTCGAGCCTGATCCGAGTGTTGAATTAACGCGTTGTTAATTCCATCTTGGGTTGTATATCGGCGGTTCCCAAGCGAAACTGCAACCGAACCGTGGAGGTCCTCCATGCGCTCAGAAACGATCGACCGGTCCCGCTCGCGGCCCGTCGACCTGACGGCGGCCCTGTCGGCCTCCGGCGTGGTCGGAACCTGGGCCTGGTCGACCCGGCCCGACCGCTGCATTCTGGATGCCGGGGCCGCCGACGTTCTGGCGGGAGACCATGCGATCGCCGGGCTGCCCGTGCCGTTCGAGCGGGCCAAGGCCCGCGTCCATCCCGACGACTTGCCGAAGCTGTCGCGCCACTTCAAGCGCCTGCGCCGCAGCGGGGGCCTGTTCGTCGCAGAATACCGCACCGTCTCGACCGCCGGCCGCGTCCGCCGGATCCTCGATCGCGGCCGGCTCGTCCGCAACGAGTCGGGGACCGTGCTGCACGGCCACGGGATCATCATCGACGTCACCGAGGGCGATCTCGACCTCGGCGCCTTCGCCGAGATCGAGCGGAAGGACCCCTCGGCGATCCTCGACACCGCCGCCGCCCACGCCTTGGCCTGCCGCGAGACGATCGATCAGCTCGACAACTCGGAGTTGCGTCTTCTCGTCGACGTGCTGCTCCTCAGCCTCGGCCAGCAGATCGCCGCCCTGTCGCGCGGGCCGGGGCGCGGGCACTGATCGTCGAACCGGCCGGTGCGGCGCGCGTGCCGCCGCGCCGCTGGCGAGGCCGGGCTTCGGCACATCGATCGTGCCGGGCCGGGCGTCCGGCAGGCGCCGGGCCGAAGCGGCGGCGTGCTACTGTACCAGCACGGCCTGGTTGCACATCGTGCCGTCGACGGTGACGTCGGCGTAGCCGAGGCGCAGCCCCAGGATGCGCAGCGTCGTGTCGAGCACCATGTCGAGGGCCGGGGTCACCGCCATCAGCGCGGTCGACAGCAGCGGCCCGAGCAGGGGCGGCACGATCAACCCGTTGATCGAGAGCGACAGGCCCTGGACCAGGCTTCCGGTCAGCGATTGCGTCAGGCCGGTGGTGGACACGGTCTTGGTGACCTGCCGCGTGATCTCGTCGTCGGAGAAGGTCAGGGTCTGCGGCGCCGGGCTGGCGATGGTCGTCCGCGCCGTTCCCTGCACCGTCAGCAGCGGCAGCGCGATGAGGTTCGCGAACCGGCTCAGGTCGGGCGTGCCGGCGCCGACCGCGATGCTGCTGCGCGGGACGTTGGCGACGGCGAGGGTCGCGAGGCCGGGCTGCGCATCCACCGTCGCCTGCCGCCGGGTCGAGGCGGTCCAGGGGCAGGCGACCCCGCGCAGGGTCGCCGAGGCCTGCGCCGCCTCGAGATAGATCGGCAGGGTCACGGTTCCGAGGCCGAGCGGCGCGGTCAGCGTCGTCTCGAGCAGCATCCGCACCTGCGCGGTGTGGACCGTCGCGTTCGGCGTGCCCGGCTGGACGTAGCCGGAATCCTGGCGCCGCTCGCCGATCGCCAGCGTCAGCCGCGTGTTGAGCAGGCCCGGGACCGTCGCGCCGAGGTCGAACGCGATCTGGTTCTGGCCGTTGGCGTTGGCGGCGATGTCGGAGATCACGTCCATCAGGCCGACGAGGGGGCCGGCCGCGCCCCGCGCCGGGGACAGGGCGGCCGCATCCCCGAGGTCGACGACCTGCGCCACGGCGATCAGCGCGCCGGCGTTGGGCAGCGCGCCCATCAGCTTCGTCAACGCCGTCACCGCGGCGCCCGCCCCCGACGTGCCCTGTGCCGCGACCTTGAGGGCGGCGGTGAGCTGCCCGACGCTGGCGTTGGCGGCGACGAGGTCGGTGTAGTCCGCCGCCTGGAGGTTCAGGTTGGTCGCCAGCGCGTCGAGGAAGCGGAAGGCGTCGACCTGCATCGACAGCAGCGCGTTGTAGTCGAGGACGGAGAGCGAGAGCTTCGTCCCCAGCATCGCCCCGAGCAGGGCGTTGGCGATGCCGCCATCGAGCGCGGCCACGCCGGAGCCGATCGAGATGGCGGCGAACTGCGCGCTCGCGGCCGTGCCCGTCACCTGGATCGGCACGGTCCTGGGCAGGCCGAGCACCTGGGCGAAATGCACCGGCACCCCCGTCCGCAGCCCGACGCGGACGGCATTGGCGGGGCTGGCGCCGGCCTGGAACCGGCTGGCGGGCGCGATCCTGGCGTTGCCGGCGTAGCTCCCGGGCGAGACCGTCACCGTGGCGGCGGCGTAGCCGTTGTCGGCCAGCGAGCGGCGGGCGAGCGCGTCGGCCCCGCCGCCGCCGGCGGCGGCCAGCATCGCGGCGATGTCGACGGCACCCTGCGCCTTGCGCTTGGCCTGCACCACCATGCCGAGATCGATCCCGACCGCGGCCGCGCCCATCAGCGCGGTGGCCCCGAGCGCCACCAGAACCGCGACCGAGCCGCCCCGGGCCGATCGCAGGTCGCGCGCCCGGCGGCTCACAGCCCGCCCCGGCGCACGCTGACCGTGCTGGTGAAGATGTCCGGCGGCAGCGGGACCAGCTTGCCGAGGGACTTCAGCCCGAGCCCGGAGGAATCGTAGGTGAGCGTGACCGTGTAGACGGTGGCGTCGCTCGGGCTGGTGCCGACCGAGACCCCGACGCTGCCGGCCTTGAACATCGCGCTGGCGGCGAGGCTGCGCTGCACCACCGCCTGGGCGAGGGAGGCGCGCTCGCCGTCGCTGACGCCGGCGACCGAGGCGCGTGCCGCCTCCGCCGCGATCTCGCGCAGGGTGTGCGTGGCGCCGAGATAGATGCCGAAGGCGGAGATGCCGGCGAACAGCAGCAGCAGGAGCGGCGTGACCAGCGCGAACTCGACCGCCGCGTTTCCGCCGCGGCAGGCCGCCAGCCTTCCGCCCCCGCGTCCCGCCCTCGTTCCCATCGCACGCGATCCCATGAGCTTGCATCGCAAACCGGCTATGCAACCTACCGTATGGGTTTCGGCTTAAGGAAAGATGTAAATACAATCCGGAGTTGTATATGCTGGTCTCAGGCTGCGGCGGCTTCGTCGCGCGCGGCCGTCAGCATCGCCGTGATCTCGTCGGCCGTGCGCGGCCGGCTGAACAGGAAGCCCTGCATCTCCTGGCAGCCCTCGGCCCGGACGGCGGCGAGCTGTTCCTCGGTCTCGATGCCCTCGACCAGCGTGGTGATGCCGAGGCTGGTGCCGAGGCTCACCAGGGCGCGGATGATCGCCCCGGCCTCGGTCGCCTTCCCGGCATCCTGGACGAAGGACCGGTCGATCTTGATCTTGTCGAAGGGGAAGCGGCGCAGGTAGGTCAGGCTCGAGTAGCCGGTCCCGAAATCGTCCATCGAGATGCGGATGCCGGTCCGGCGCAGCAGGTGAAGGGTCTTGAGGTTGGCCTCGGTGTCGTCGAGCAGGACGCTCTCGGTGATCTCGAGCTCCAGCCGGTCGGACCGCAACCCGCTCGCGGCCAGGGCGAGCAGCACCGTCTGCGCGAAGGTGCGGTAGCGCAGCTGCACGGCCGAGACGTTGACGGCGACGCTGATCCCGCCCGGCCAGGCGACGGCGTCGCGGCAGGCCCGGTTCAGCACCCATTCCCCGAGGGCGACGATCAGCCCGGTCTCCTCGGCCACCGGGATGAAGGTGGCCGGCGGGATCAGCCCGCGCTCCGGATGGCGCCAGCGGACCAGGGCCTCCAGGCCGGTGACCCGGTTGCTGTCGAGGTTGACCAGCGGCTGGTAATGCACCTCGAACATCCCGTGCTTCAGGGCATCGGCGAGGTCGCGCTCGATCGCGCGGCGGACCTCGGCGGTCTCGTCCATCGCCGCCTCGAACAGGCAGGCGGTGCCGCGGCCCTTGCCCTTGGCGTGGTAGAGCGCCGTGTCGGCGTTCTTGAGCAGGCGGTCGATGTCGTCGGCCGCCTCGTCGGCGATGGCGATGCCGACGCTCATGCCGATCTCGACGGTGTAGCCGTCGAGATCGTAGGGCGTGCTCACCAGCTCGATCATCCGCTCGGCCAGGGCCAGCGCGCCGGCCGCGTCGGCGACGCGGTGCAGCACCGCGAACTCGTCCCCGCCGAGGCGCGCCACCAGGTCGCCGGTGCGGACACGCGCGCAGAGCCGTTCGGACACCGCGCGCAGGAGCGCGTCGCCCGCGCCGTGCCCGTGCGTGTCGTTGACCGCCTTGAACCGGTCGAGGTCGAGGCAGAGGATCGCGAGCCGCGTGGTCTCGCCCGCACGCCGCGGCTTGCCAAGCATGCTGAGGCCGTGCTCGCGCAACGCCGTGCGGTTGGGCAGGTCGGTGAGCGCGTCGTGGCGCGCCATGTGCGCGATCCGCGCTTCGTTGCGGCGGCGCTCGGTGATGTCCTCGAAGGTCGAGACCCAGCCGCCGTCCTCGATCGTCCGATAGCACACGGCGAGGATCCGGCCGTCGGCGAGCTCGCGCTGGATCGGCTTCGGGTCCGGGTCGAGCAGGGCCTGGCGCGTGCCCTCGCACAGGACGTCGACGGTGGTGCCTCCGCGATAGCAGCCGGCCGCCACCAGCATCGTGCAGATCTCGCGCTGAGACATCCCGATCCGCAGGGCCTGCGGTGCCAGGCCGAAGATCTCGCAATAGCGCTGGTTGTAGACGACGAGGCGCGCCGCCTCGTCGAACAGGCACAGGCCCTGGGTCATGTTGCTCAGCGCCGCCTCGAAGCGCTTGTTCTGCTCCACCAGGCTGGCGTGCGAGGTGCGCAGCTCCGCGAGCGCGTCGGCGAGGGCACTGCGCGCCTGGCCCTCGGAGCTGATGTCGGTGCCGGTGCCGCGATAGCCGCAGAAGGTCCCGTCCGGCGCGACGACGGGCTCGCCGCTGATGCGGAACCAGCGCACGTGGCCGTCGGGATGGGCGTAGGGATAGATGAAGCCGGTGAAGGCCTGCCGCCGGTCGAGCGCCGTGAAGTAGGGCTCCCAGAAGCTGCCGTCGCCGCCGTTCGCGGCGATCGTCATCCGCGACGTGCCGGTCAGCGCGCCGGCGGTTCGGCCGAGGAAGCGTTCCACCTCGGGAGACAGATAGGTGAAGTTCTGCGCGGCATCGGTCTGCCAGACCCAGTCGGAGTCGATCCTCGCGAGCTCTTCCAGGGTTTGAACGGGCATTCGGGCACCATCAGTCGTGATGCGACCCTCCACGACAGGGATTAAGATTTTATTCGCATTCCCTGCCGCGCGTGGGCGCATCGCCGCCGGAGCCCGACGCCCCTGAGCGCGTTTGACGCTGGCGCGCGACGCCGCCACCCGCGGGTCGCGATCGGCGAAGGTTGGAGCAAGGCCCATGTCGAGCGGTGGCGACGATCTGTTTCCCGGGTTCGAGGCGCTGTGGACCGAGGCCGCCTGGGGCAAGGCCTTCGCCCGCGTCGGCGGCCCGGCGGATGCGCCGCCGCTCCTGCTGCTCCACGGCTTCCCGCAGAGCCACGCGCTCTGGCACCGCATCGCCCCCGACCTCGCCCGCGACCACCGCGTGATCTGCCTCGACCTGCCGGGCTACGGCTGGTCGGCCGCTCCAGAGGGCGATCCGGCCCACGACGGCTACTCCAAGCGCCGGATCGGCGGGGCCATCGTCGCGCTGATGGAGCGGATCGGCCATGTCCGCTTCGCGCTCGCCGGGCACGATCGCGGCGCGCGGGTGGCCTACCGCCTCGCCCTGGACCAGCCCGCCCGCGTCTCGACGCTCGCGCTGCTCGACGTCGTGCCGACGGCGGTCCAGTGGGAGCGGATCGAGGCCGCGCCGGGCGCCAACCCGCACTGGCCGTTCCTCGCCGAGCCGGCCCCGAACCCGGAGACCGCGATCGGCAGGGATCCCGACGGCTATTTCCGGACGCTGATCGCCGGCTGGACGTCGGCCAAGGACCTCTCGGCGTTCGACCCGCGCGCGCTCGACCTCTATGCCCAGGCCTGGTCCGTGCCCGAGCGCATCCATGCGATGTGCGAGGATTACCGCGCGGGCGCCGGCCCCGACCGCGCGGCCGACCGGGCCGACATCGCCGCCGGGCGGACCTTGGCGATGCCGGTCCTCGTTCTCGCCAGCAGCCGCTACCTGGATCGCGACAAGCCGGAGACGGCGCTCGCGGCGTGGCGGCGGACGCTGGCGCCGAACGCGGTCGGCGCCGAGATCGAGTCCGGCCACTTCCTGGCCGAGGAGAACCCGGCCGCGACCCTCGCGGCGCTCCGCCCCTTCCTCGAGAATGAAGCTCCGCGCAAAGCGTAACACGGAGGGCGACGCCCGCCGTGGTTGCGCGGCCGCCCTTCGCCTAGCATGCGCCCCGGACCGCCCGAACGGCGGCCGATCGACAAGATCACGTCTTCCGGGAGGATACGCATGACCAAGGGACAGGTCCGTCTCGCGCTGGCGGTCGCGCTCGCCGCGCTCGCCGCACCCGCCGCCGCGCAGGGCTTCTCGGACGGCGTCGTGAAGATCGGCATCCTCAACGACCAGTCCGGCACCTACGCCGAGTTCGGCGGCCGCTCCTCGATCGAGGCGGCGCGGATGGCGGTCGAGGATTTCGGCGGCTCGATGAATGGGACGCCGATCGAGCTCGTCTCCGCCGACCATCAGAACAAGCCCGACATCGCGTCGGGCATCGCGCGGCAATGGTACGACCGCGACAACGTCGACGCGATCATGGAGCTGACGACCTCGTCGGTGGCGCTCGCGGTCCAGGGCCTGTCGAAGGACAAGCGCAAGATCACCATCACCACCGGCGCGGCCACCGCCGACCTCACCGGCAAGGCCTGCACGCCCTACGGCTATCACTGGGCCTACGACACCCACGCGCTCGCGGTCGGCACCGGCGGCGCCCTGGTGCAGCAGGGCGGCGACACCTGGTTCATGCTGACCGCCGACTACGCCTTCGGCTACTCGCTGGAAGCCGAGATCGCCCGCTACGTCACCTCGAAGGGCGGCAAGGTGCTGGGCAACGTCCGCCATCCGCTCTCGGCGCAGGACTTCTCCTCGTTCCTGCTCCAGGCGCAGGGCTCCGGCGCCAAGGTGATCGGGCTGGCCAATGCCGGCCTCGACACCTCCAACAGCATCAAGCAGGCCGCCGAGTTCGGCATCGTCGAGGGCGGGCAGCGGCTCGCGGCGCTGCTGTTCACCCTGGCGGAGGTAAAGGGTCTCGGCCTCAAGGTCGCGCAGGGCCTGACGCTCACCGAGGGCTGGTACTGGGACCTCACCGACGAGACCCGCGCCTTCGGGCAGCGCTTCATGAAGCGCACCGGCAAGATGCCCAACATGATCCACGTCGGCACCTATTCGGCGGTGCTGCAATACCTCAAGGCGGTGAAGGCCGCCGGGACCGACGAGACCGAGGCGGTCAACACGCTGCTGCACACGATGCCGGTCGACGACGTCTTCGCCAAGGGCGGCAAGGTGCTGCCGAACGGGCGCATGGTCCACGACATGTACCTGTTCGAGGTCAAGAAGCCCGCCGAATCCAAGGGCGAGTGGGACCTCTACAGGAAGCTCGCCACCGTGCCCGGACCGGAGGCCTTCGCCACCGCCGAGGCCAGCGGCTGCCCGCTGACGACGGCGGCGAAGTAGGACCGGAAAGCAGGGACGAAGCGGCCGACCCGTGGCGGCCGACCCGTGGCGGCCGACTCCCATCCCCCCCCCTGATCCTGAGGTGCGGCGCGAGCCGCCGCGAAGGAGACCTCGAAGGAGACCTTGAGGGATCGCGCGTCGGCGGGAGGCCTCCTTCGAGGGCCGCCGAGGCGGGCGCCTCAGGATGAGGCGGCGGGTGGGAGTGACCCTTGCCGAAGGCGCATCGGGGAGACTGTCGCGACGGCCGCCGCTCAGACGGCCATCAGGCGCAGAACGCCCTCGCCGCGGCGGTGGCCCACGGCGGTGACCGCGACCTCCGACAGGCGGCGATCGGCCACGAGCCCGGCGGCCAGGGCGGCCCCGAACGGCGCCGTCACCTCGAGGCCGTGGCCGATCAGGTCGCCCAGCGCATGGACCGGCCGGTCGGGCGCCAGGGCGGACAGGCGCGCGTGCTCCTCGCCGGTGATCGCCGCGACGCCGGTGGCGCCGGAGACGACCGCTTGCGCCTGCCCGATCCCGGCCTGCCGCCACAGGGCGTCGAGGCTGGTCGAGACGCTGCCGGGCGCGCGCCGGGTGCGGTCGCTCGCGACCGGTCCGAGGCGGGCGAGCGCCCGCGCCCCACGGGCCGCGGCGGTCTCGGCGGCTTCGAGCATCAGGAAGGCCGCGCAGCTGCCCAGGATGAACCCGGGTGCGTCGTCGCGGGCGAAGACCGCCGCGTAGTCGGGCTTGCGCAGGAAGCCGCCCATCTCGTGGACGACCATCACGTCCGGCCGCTCGGCGCTGTAGGACCCGCCGACCAGCATCGCGTCGATCTGGCCGGAGGCGATCCGCGCCTGGCCGATGCGCAGCGCGTCGACGCCGGCCGCCTCCTCGCCCATGAAGGTGCGCGACGCGCCGCTGACGCCGTGGACGATGGCGATGTTGCCGGCGAGCAGGTTCGAGAGCTGCGCCAGGAACAGCGTCGGCCGCAGGTCGTTCTGCAACCGTTCGTTGAGATAGGCGCCGGGATCGGCGGCATCGCGCAGGCCGGTGAGGATCGCCCCGTCGACCGCGTAGTCGCGCTCGCCGCCGCCGGCCGCGACCACGAGGTGGAGCGCCTGCTTGAAGGCGGCGTCGTCCTTCACGCCGGCCGAGTCGAGGGCGAGCCCGGCGGCGTAGACGCCGAGGCGCTGCCACGCCTCCATCTGCCGCTGGTCGGACTTCTTCGGGATCTGACCGTCCCAGGCGAGCGCCGGCGCCGGGTGGACGGGATAGGGCGCGAACGTCGTCGCGTCGGTCCGCGGCGGCGTGCCGGCCGCGAGCGCGTCGAGATGGGCGGCCAGGCCCTCGCCGGCACAGGAGACGAGGCCGATCCCGGTGACGACGACGGCGCGGCTCATGCGGGTTCTCCTGCCGGGGCCTCCGCCGGATCCCCGTCCATCACCAGGCCGATCTTCGCGGTGCGCGCGCGCATCAGCGCGTCGAGCCCGTCCGGGAACGGCATGGTGCGGAAGCGGAGCTCGGCATCGGCCAGGAGCTTGCCATCGTGGCGGATCGCGGCCTTGGTCACGGCGTAGCCCGAGCCGTCATGCTCCAGGCTCGCGGTGACGCTGAGCGTCGCCCCGGGGCCGACGAAGGAGCGGAAGCGCGCCTTGTCCACCGCCATCAGGAACGGCATCTGCGCGAAGTTCAGGTGCGCGAGCACGAGGTAGCCCGAGGCCTGCGCCATCGTCTCGGTGAGCAGCACGCCAGGAACCAGCGGATGGCCGGGGAAGTGCCCTTCGAAGACCGGGCTCTCCATCGGCACCTGGGCCAGGGCCTCGATCCGGCCGGCGGCGCGGTCGAGGCTCACCACGGAATCGATCATCTCGAAATATTCGAGGCGCATGGGCTGCCGATCCGCAGGCTTTCGGAGGGTCGTTCGGTCCGGGCGTCGCCGCCCGGGTCTTGCCGGTGCCGGTCTCGGTGCCGAGACCCCGGGATCAGACCTTGGCGGCCTTCTCCGCGACCAGCGCGTCGATGCGGGCGCAGAGGTTCTTCAGCACGAAGTACTCCTCGGCCGGGACCTTGCCCTCGTTGACTTCCTGGGTCCAGCGCTCGAGCGGCAGCTTAATCCCGAAGGCCTTGTCGACGGCGAACGCGATGTCGAGGAAGGCGAGGCTGTCGATGCCGAGATCGTCGATCGCGTGGCTCTCGGGCGTGATCTTCTCGCGCGGGATGTCGGCGGTGTCGGCGATGATGTCGGCAACGCGCTCAAAGGTGGCGGTGCCGGTGCTGGGCTGGTCTGACATGCGTTCTCGCCGAATCGGGATTGGTGCGACGGGCCGCCGCCGGTGCTCGACGCGGCGCCCCCATCCGCACGGCCCAGTGGCGGAGGGCGCCGCGCGCCGCCCCGTCATGTGGCCGCGACCTCTACACGAGGGGGTCCGGCCCGGCAACCGTGCCGCCCCCGGGGCCCGGATTCCGCGTATGGCAAAGGTCCCGCGGCGGCCTACATGAGCGCGCGGCGGATCGCGCCGGAGGACCCGCCTGATGGACCAGACGCTTCGCACCGAACACGCGCCGCCGCTTCCGCCGGTGGAGAAGGCCAGGGGCCAGGGCGTCGCCCGCGTCGTGCTGGTGCTGGCGCTCGCCGCCCTCGGGCTCTGGATCCTGTCCGGCTTCCTGCCGGCGCTGGCCTGGGCGGTGGTGCTCGCGATCGCGCTGTGGCCGCTCTACGTGCGCGTCGAGCGGCGCTTCCCGCCGGGCGGACACAACGTCGTGCTCCCGCTTGTCGCGACGCTCCTTGTCGCCCTCGTCTTCCTCGCGCCGCTCGTCGTCCTCGGCATCCAGGCGGCGCGCGAGGCCCACGACGTCCTCGACTTCGTGCGCGCGGCCGAGAAGGAAGGCATTCCCGTGCCGGACGTCGTCAACCACCTGCCCTACGGCGCGGCGCAGGCCTCGGCGTGGTGGAGCACCAACCTCAGCCATCCGGATGCCGGCTCCGACATGCTGCGCAGGCTCGACAACGATTCGGTGATCGGGGTGTCGCGCAACGTCGGCAAGGAGGTCGTGCACCGCGTCGTGTTGTTCGGCTTCAGCCTGGTCGCGCTGTTCTTCCTGTTCCGCGACGGCCGCACCATCCGCGATCAGGTCCTCGTCGCCTGCAACCGCCTGTTCGGGCCGCGCGGCGAGCGGGTCGGCCGGCAGATGGTCGCCTCGGTGCACGGCACGGTCGACGGCCTCGTCCTCGTCGGCCTCGGCGAGGGCGTCGTGCTGGGCATCGTCTACTACTTCGCCGGCGTGCCGCACCCGGTGCTGCTCGGCGCGTTCACCGCGGTCGCCGCGATGATCCCGTTCGGCGCCGCGCTCGCCATCGCCATCGCGGCGCTGCTGCTGGTGGCCGCCGGCTCGGTGAAGGCGGCGGTGATCGTGGCCGTGGCCGGCTTCGTCGTGACGTTCGTGGCCGACCACTTTGTGCGCCCGGCGCTCATCGGCGGCACGACCAAGCTGCCGTTCCTGTGGGTGCTGCTCGGCATCCTCGGCGGGGTCGAGACCTTCCACCTGCTCGGCCTGTTCCTCGGCCCGGCGGTGATGGCGGCGCTGATGCTGCTGTGGCGCGAGTTCACGGTCGGCGCGGACGCGAAGGCCCCCTGACATGCGAACGGCCGCGGGATCCGAGATCCCGCGGCCGTTCGGACATGATCAGTCAGGCGCGGCGGCACGGACACGCGTGCCGCCGGCGCCCGGGATCACATCGGCGGGGTGAGGCCGTCCTTGCCGACGGCGATCAGCTTGCCCTCGATCTTCGATCCGGCCTTGTCGACCACGGCGAAGATCTTCGATCCGGGCATCAGGATCGCCTTGTCGGCCGGCTCGAAGGCGACGATCGGCGCGGTCGGCGGCACCTCGATGGTCTTGGCCGCACCGTCCTTGCCGTAGCCGACGGTCAGCGTCTTGGTGCCGGAGGCGCCGGCCGTGTCGGCCTTCACCGTGCCGTTGGTCATCGCGCTCTTGACGCGCGGCGTGCCCGACTCGGCCTTGACGGTGCCGTTGGTCATCGAGCTCTTCACCGCCGTGCCGCCCGCGGCGGTGTGGTCGGTGATCGAATCCCAGCCGTAATGGCCCTCGCCGGTGCCGCGCATCGACTCGGGGAACAGAACCACCTCGAGCGCCGTCATCGGGTTCTCGCCCTTGGTCGCGGTGCCGATGAAGACGCCGTCCTTGATCTGGTCGAGGCTCGACTTCACCACCCAGGCGAACTTGGCGCCGCCGACGTCGACGGTCTCGGTCGCGCCGTCGACGGTCTTGATCGTCACCATGCCGCCGTCGGCCTTCTCGATCGTGCCGCGGACGCGCTCCAGCGCCTGGGCCGAGAAGGCGGCGCCGGACAGGGTCATCAGGCCGGCAAGGGCGAGGACATTCAGGGTCTTCATGGGGCATCTCCCGGTTGTGGTCGGAGGGTTATGGGGCGGCGGCGGCCGCAAAACACCCTTGCGCACAATCTATTCGCGGTCGCCGGCTCTTATTTCTGGCTCAGACGCGCATCGCCCGGCCGGCGCGCCCGGCCCGCATCATCCGCGGCGGCCGAGCTCGGCGACGTAGCTGCGCAGCAACGCCACCCGTCGCGGGCGGAAGCTGGTGCCGGCCGGTTCCGCCGCCGCGATGCGGTCGGCGCGGAACATGCGGAACGCCGCGCGCAGGCAGCACCAGGCCAGCACCGTCATCTTGTCGTCGAGGTAGACGATGGAGAGCGGCAGGATCGTCCGCACGGTCGTCGCTCCGTCCTTGTCGGCATAGCGGATGGTCACCGCCTCCTCGCGCCAGCACCCGGTGCGGATCGTCGTCATGTCGAAGGTCGCCGGGTAGCGCGTCCCGAAGCGGCGGACTTGCGACACCGCGTGGAGCAGGTGCTGCTCGCGCCGGTCGGACAGCGTTGCCGCGACCTTCGCCAGCACCGAGGCGGCGGCCTCCGCGAGCGCCGGGTCGCCCATGTGGCGGACCTCGCCGAGACCCAGCACCAGGGCCTCGATCTCAATCCGGTCGAAGGTCTGCGGCGGCAGCGCGACGTCCTCGACGAGGCGATAGCCGTAGCCGCGCTCGCCCTCGATCCCGGCGCCGGCTGTGCGCAGGCTGTCGATGTCGCGATAGATCGATCGCAGCGACACCCCGGTCTCCTCGGCCAGCCGGGCCGCCGTCACCGGCGCCGGCAGGACGCGCATCGCGTGGAGCAGTCGGAGAAGCCGGTCGGCTCGGGCCATCGTGCAACTGACGGAAACTGGCAGGAGACCTTGGCTAGACCATCCCCTGCCGACCCGCCAGCAGGAGATCGCCGTGATCACGCTCTACCATTCCCCCAACAGCCGCTCGACCCGCATCGTCGCCCTGCTCAAGGAGCTCGACGCCCTCGACGACGTCCGGATCGAGCGGGTGACCATCCCGCGCAGGGACGGGTCGGGGATCCGCGATCCCGGCAACCCGCATCCCGAGGGCAAGGTGCCTATGCTCGACCACGACGGCACGCTGGTCCGCGAATCGAGCGCCATCGTGCAGTACCTCGCCGAGCTGTTCCCGAAGGCCGGGCTCGCCGTCCCCCACGGGCACAGGCAGCGCGGCGCCTATCTCGGGTGGCTCGCCTGGTACGCGGGCGTGCTGGAGCCGGTTCTGGTCGTCGAGGCCGCCGGGCTGGATCACCCGTTCCTGACGCAGACGTTCCGGGACGGCGCGGAGGCCAGGGCACGCCTGGCCTCCGCACTCGCCGGCGGCCCGTTCCTGCTCGGGGACCGCTTCACCGCGGTCGACCTGCTGCTGCACTCGCCCTTCGCGTGGTTCGGCAAGCCCGGCGTGCCGGCCATCGATGCCTGGGTCGATCGTTGCACCGCGCGGCCCGGCGCCGCCTTCGCGGCGGCGTTCGACGCGGCGCAGGCGGCCGCCTGATCCGACCGGCACGCACCGCATGAAAAGAGCCGCCGCGGGACGGACCCGCGGCGGCTCGACGACGTGTCGTGAGGCCGGGCGACCCGAGGGCCGCCCGAACCGAGCTTCAGGCTGCGAGCGAGCGCAGCACGTAGGGCAGGATCCCGCCGTTGCGGAAGTATTCCAGCTCGTCCAGCGTATCGATGCGGCAGGTCAGCGGCACCTCCTGCTTGGTGCCGTCGGCCGCGGTGATCTCGGCCGTCAGGGTCTGGCGCGGCTTCAACTCGCCGGCGAGGCCCTTGATCGTGACGGTCTCGTCGCCCTTGAGCCCGAGCGAGGCCCACGAGGTCTCGCCCTGGAACACCAGCGGCACCACGCCCATGCCGACGAGGTTCGAGCGGTGGATGCGCTCGAAGCTCTCGGCCACGACCGCGCGCACGCCGAGCAGCTTCGTGCCCTTGGCCGCCCAGTCGCGCGACGAGCCGGTGCCGTACTCCTTGCCCGCGAAGACCACGAGCGGGGTGCCGGCTTCGGCGTATCTCTGCGCCGCGTCATAGATGTACATCTGCTCGCCCGAGGGCTGGAACAGGGTCCAGCCGCCCTCGACCACCTGGCCGGCGGGATCGCGTACCATCTGGTTCTTGATGCGGATGTTGGCGAAGGTGCCGCGCATCATCACCTGATGGTTGCCGCGGCGGGTGCCGTACTGGTTGAAGTCCTGCACCCGGACCTGATGCTCCTGCAGGTAGGCGCCGGCGGGCGAGGCCGCGCGGATGTTGCCGGCCGGCGAGATGTGATCGGTGGTGATCGAGTCGAGGAACAGGCCGAGGATGCGGGCGTCCTGGATGTCGGTGATCGGCGCCGGCTCCTTCTGCATCCCCTCGAAGTAGGGCGGGTTCTGCACGTAGGTGGAGCCGCCGTTCCAGGCGAAGGTCTCGGCCTCGGTGACCTCGACCCCCTGCCAGTTCGCGTCGCCGGTGAAGACGTCGGCGTAGCGCGACTTGAACAGCGCCGAGGTGATGTTCGCCTCGATGAACTGCGCCACCTCGGCCGTCGTCGGCCAGATGTCCTTGAGGTAGACCGGCTGGCCGTCCGAGCCGGTGCCGAGCGGCTCGGTGGTGATGTCGATCTGCATCGAGCCGGCGAGGGCGTAGGCGACGACGAGCGGCGGCGAGGCGAGGTAGTTCGCCCGCACGTCGGGGTTCACGCGGCCCTCGAAGTTGCGGTTGCCCGAGAGCACCGCCGCGGCCACGACGTCGTTGTCGTTGATCGCCTTCGAGATCGCGGCCGGCAGCGGGCCGGAATTGCCGATGCAGGTGGTGCAGCCGAAGCCGACGAGGTTGAAGCCCAGCGCATCGAGCGGCTGCTGCAGCCCGGCCTTCTCGAGGTACTCGGCGACGACCTGCGAGCCCGGCGCCAGCGAGGTCTTCACCCAGGGCTTCGAGCGCAGGCCCTTGGCCACCGCGTTGCGGGCCAGCAGCCCGGCGCCGATCATCACCGACGGGTTCGAGGTGTTGGTGCAGCTCGTGATCGCCGCGATCACTACGTCGCCGTGGCCGATGTCGTAGTTCGCGCCCTCCACCGGGTAGCGCTTGGCAATGTCGGCCGCCTTGCGGAACTCGGTCTCCATCGAGCCGGCGAAGCCGGGCTTGGCGGCGTCGAGCAGCACCCGGTCCTGCGGGCGCTTGGGGCCGGCGAGCGAGGGCCGCACGTCGCCCATGTCGAGCGCGAGCGTGTCGGTGAAGACCGGGTCGGGGGTCTGGGCGTCGCGCCACATGCCCTGCGCCTTGGCGTAGGCCTCGACCAGCGCGATGCGCTCGTCGGTGCGGCCGGTGACCTTCAGGAAGTCGATGGTCTTGCGGTCGATCGGGAAGAAGCCGCAGGTCGCGCCGTATTCGGGCGCCATGTTCGAGATCGTGGCGCGGTCGGCCACCGCCATCTCGTCGAGGCCGGGGCCGTAGAACTCCACGAACTTGCCGACCACGCCCTTCTTGCGCAGCATCTGCGTGACGGTGAGCACGAGGTCGGTGGCGGTGGTGCCCTCGGGCAGCTTGCCGGAGAGCTTGAAGCCGACGACCTCGGGGATCAGCATGGACAGCGGCTGGCCGAGCATCGCGGCTTCCGCCTCGATGCCGCCGACGCCCCAGCCGAGCACGGCCATGCCGTTGACCATGGTGGTGTGCGAATCGGTGCCGACGAGCGAGTCGGGATAGGCGATCTCGGAGCCGTCCGAGGCGTCGGGGTCCCGCTTCGTCCACACGGTCTGCGACAGGTACTCGAGGTTGACCTGGTGGCAGATGCCGGTGCCGGGCGGGACCACGGAGAAGTTGTCGAACGCCGACTGGCCCCACTTGAGGAAGGTGTAGCGCTCGCCGTTGCGCTCGTATTCCAGCGCGACGTTGTCGGCCAGCGCCTTCGGCGTGCCGAACTCGTCGACGATCACCGAATGGTCGATCACGAGGTCGACCGGCACCAGCGGGTTGATCTTCTGCGGGTCGCCGCCGAGGGCCACCATCGCGTCGCGCATCGCGGCGAGGTCGACGACGGCGGGCACGCCGGTGAAGTCCTGCATCAGCACGCGGGAGGGGCGGAAGGCGATCTCGGTCTCGGTCTTGCCGCGGTTGTCGACCCAGGCGACCGTCGCCTCGATGTCGCCCTTCCTGACCGAACGGTCGTCCTCGTAGCGCAGGAGGTTCTCGAGGATCACCTTCATCGAGAACGGCAGGGCCGTGGAGTTGGCGAGCCCGTTCTTCTCGGCCTCGGGGATCGAGTAGTAGGTGTAGGTCTTGCCCGCCGCCTGAAGCGTCTGTCGGGACTTGAAGCTGTCGATGGAAGCCACGGCTGGTCTGATCCTCGCTGGCGTTTGTCGAACACGCGCAGGCATAACCCGCGCCACGAAACCGGTGTTCGGCCTGACTGCGCTCGCAGGGAGCGCGCGCCGCCCCGGGGGTGCCCGGGCAGGAGGGTGCGCGAGGAGCGAATTGGACGCTCGAAGGTCGCGCGGCGCAGCCTGGGGACCGTATAGAACGATTCGAATCTGCCCGCTACCGGGTCGCGGGTGACAGTGCCGCGAGGCTGTCCGCCCGCGTCCTCGGTCCCGTCCGGCTCAGGCGGCGGCTTCCGGCGCCGGGCCGCCGAAGCAGCGCCGCACCGCCGCCCAGAACGCGGCCTGCTCGTCCGCGGTGCAGCGCGCGACCCGCGCCTCCACCATCGCGCGGCCGGCGAGCGCGTCGGGATCCCGGGCCATCTCGGCTTCGGTGCGGACCCGCGGGTCGTTCACGCGCAGCTTCGCGGATTGCGACGGCTTGGTCATGGCGACATCCTCCGTGTCGGCGGTGCGTCCCGGCGTCCCACGATCGCGGAACGCCGCTTGCCCGATGACGGTGAGGTTGCGCGGCTCCTTCGTCTTGCGCAATCGGGCAAGGCGGCGCGGGTGCCATGGGCTCGTCGTGCAAGAGGGCTTGGTGCCGAGAATGGACGGATGCGCGCCGCCATCGTAAGCCTGACGCGCCTCGGAGACTTCCATGCTCGCCCTCGACCTGCCGCCGGAGATCGAACGCCGCCTCGACGCCCTGGCCCGACGCACCGGCCGCAGCGCGGACGATCACGTGCGTGAGGCGATCCAGGACCACCTCGACGAGATCGAGGACGTCGAGCTCGCGGAGAGCCGGGTCGCAGCTCTGAAAAGCGGCGAGAGCCGGACCGTCACGCTGCAGGCGGTGATGGATCGGCATGGCTTGTCGGATTGAGTTCGAACGGTCCGCGGAACGCGAACTCGATAGGCTCGATCGTGAGGCCGCCGCGCGGATTCTCCGTTTCCTGCGGGATCGCCTGTCGCCCCTGGACGATCCGAGAAGCCTCGGTGAGGCGCTCAAAGGTTCGCGGCTGGGCGGCTTCTGGAAATATCGGGTCGGCGATTACCGGATCATCGCTGCGATCGACGACGCGACCGTCAGGGTCGTCGTGGTACGGATCGGCCACCGGCGCGCGATCTACCGGTAGATCGAAGCGTTTCATTCTCTGAACAGGCAACCTTCGTGCGGCTGACCGTCGATGCCCTCTGCTGCCGCCGCTCGGGGCGAAAAATCTTCTCCGGGCTGACCTTCGCCATCGGCCCGGGCGAGGCGATCACCGTCACCGGCCGCAACGGCGCGGGCAAGTCGAGCCTGCTCGCGATCCTGTCCGGGCGGCTGCGGCCGGATTCGGGCCGGCTCACCGTCCACGACATGGGCGAGGCGGCCCTGCCCGAGTGCCTGCACGCCGTCGGCCATCGCGACGGGCTGAAGAGCAGCCTGACGGCGGCCGAGAACCTCGCCTTCGCGCAAAGCCTTCTCGGGACGAAGCGGCTGAGCCCGCGGGCGGCGCTCGACCGGCTCGGCCTCGCCCACGCGCTCGACCTGCCGGTCGCCTACCTGTCCGCCGGGCAGCGGCGGCGGGTGGCGCTGGCGCGGCTCCTCGTCTGCGCGCGCCCGCTCTGGCTCCTCGACGAGCCGACGGCCGCCCTCGACACCGCCTCGCAGGGCGTGCTCGCCGGTCTGATGGCCGAGCACCGGGCGGCCGGCGGCCTCGTCATCGCCGCCACCCACCAGGCCCTCGGGCTCGAGGACGCGCGCAACCTCCACATCGCGCAGGCCGCTCCGCGGGCGCCCGAGCCGGCGGACGACGCGGAGGAGGCGTGGGCGTGATCCGCATCCTCGCAGCCCTCGTCGCCCGCGACCTGACGCTGGCCTCCCGCGTCGGCGGGTCGGGCATGCTGTCGCTGGTCTTCTTCCTGATGATCGTGGCGCTGGTGCCGTTCGCCCTCGGGCCGGACCTCAACCTGCTTTCGCGGATCGGCCCGGCCATCCTCTGGCTCTCGGCGGTGCTGGCGACGCTGATCGGCCTCGACCGGCTGTTTCAGGCCGACGAGGAGGACGGCTCGCTGGACCTGATGACCGCCGCGCCGGTGCCGCTCGAGCTCGTGGTGCTGGCCAAGGTGATCGCGCACTGGATCACCACCGGGCTGCCCCTGGCGCTGGCCTCGCCGCTGTTCGGCCTGCTCGTCGCGCTCGACGGGACCGCCATGGCCGCGACCGCCCTGACGCTGCTCGTCGGCACGCCGGCGCTGACCTTCGTCGGCGCGGTCGGCGCGGCGCTCACCGCCTCGATCCGCCGGGGCGGCTTGATCCTCGCCGTGCTGGTGCTGCCCTTGATGATCCCGACGCTGATCTTCGGCGTCTCGGCCGCGCAGTCGGCCCTCGGCGGCACCGTCCCCTTCGCCACCCCGCTGATGATCCTGTCCGGCCTCAGCCTGATCGCCGCGCTGGTCGGCACCTTCGCGGCGGCGGCGGCCCTGCGCTGGTCGGAATGAGGGCGGGACGCTCGCGCAAGAGATCGGAACGGTCGTGCAATTTCCTTTGCGCCGCCCTGCCTTAACAGACGGCTGGCAGCGGCGGCGCGAAGGGTTCGGCCGCCCTGTCAAGCTCGATGGGGACGTAACGATGAAGACCCTGATGTCCGCGCTGCTCCTGGCGCTCCTCGCGACCGCTCCCGCCGCCGCGGCCGGCGCCTTCGCCGTGGACACCGAGGAGGGCCAGAAGGCCGGCGACGAGGGCTACGGCATCGGCTGGGGCGATTCGCGCGAGGCCGCGGGCGCCGCCGCGATGCGCCAATGCGCCAAGATGGGCAACGACAACTGCAAGGTCGTCGCCCGCTTCGACGCCTGCGGCGCCTACGTCTCCAATCGCACCACCTACGGCGTGGGCTGGGGCCGGACCGAGGCCGCCGCCAAGGAGATGGCCTTCGACAAGTGCCCCAGCTGCAAGCTCGTCCTCTCCGAGTGCGAGTGACCGTTCCACCCTGCGACGCCGCACGACGGATCGGCGGCCTCCAGGGGTGATTGATCGACCGCTGCGTCCGCCGACCGGGCTCACCGGGCGGCGCATGCGGCGACATCGACGCCTGCGCGCGTTGAGGGCTCATGCCGCCGGTGCCCGCGCCGAGCGAGGCTGCGCCAGACGTGCGCATTGCCGCTGCACCGCACCCCGGGCTAAGACATCGCCCATGTCGACGCCCCTGTGGACGCGCCTGTCCAACCCGAGTCACTTCATGCGCTGGTCCGGCACGCTGGTGCCGTGGCTCGCCGCGATCTCGACCGCGATCCTCGCGCTCGGGCTCTACCTGTCTTGGTTCGTCGCCCCGCCCGACTACCAGCAGGGCGAGACCGTGCGGATCATGTTCATCCACGTGCCGGCGGCCTGGCTTGGGGTGTTCTTCTACGCGTCGATGAGCCTGTCGGCGATCGGCACCCTGGTCTGGCGCCATCCGCTCGCCGACGTGGCGCAGCGCGCCGCCGCGCCGATTGGGGCGGCCTTCACCCTGATCTGCCTCGTCACCGGCTCGCTCTGGGGCAAGCCGATGTGGGGCACCTACTGGGTCTGGGACGCGCGGCTCACCTCGATGCTGATCCTGTTCCTGATCTACTGCGGCATCATCGCCCTGTGGCGGACGATGGAGGACCCGAACCGGGCCGCCCGCTCCGTCGCGATCCTGACGCTCGTCGGCGCGATCAACCTGCCGATCATCAAGTTCTCGGTGAACTGGTGGTCGACCCTGCACCAGCCGGCCTCGATCCTGCGCATGGGCGGCTCGACCATCGACCCGTCGATGCTCTACCCGTTGCTGGTGATGATCGGCGCCGCCACCCTCGGCGGCACCACCCTGCACCTCTATGCCATGCGGACCGAGATCATGCGCCGGCGCGTGCGGACCCTGACGATCCGCGAGGCCGAGCGCCTCGATGCCGGTTCGACCGTGACGACCTCGGACGCCGGGCGCGACCTGCCGCTCGGCCAGGCCGTCTGATCGCGAGACGCGTCCGCGTGCGGCGCGCCCCGCATCCCGGAAGGAGACGCGGCCCATGAAGACGGTGAGAACCTGCCTCTGGTTCGGCACCGATGCGGAGGCGGCGGTGCGCCGCTATGTCGGGCTCGTGCCCGATTCCCGCATCGATCACATCCAGCGCGCGCCGAGCGCGTGGCCGGGCGGCGCCGCGGGCGACGTGATCCTCGTCGCGTTCACCCTCGGCGGCCAGAGCTTCCAGGCGCTGAACGGCGGTACGCCGGTCGAGTACGGCACGGCGGCGTCGATCTCCGTCTCCTGCGCCGATCAGGCTGAGGTCGACCGGCTCTGGGCGGGCCTGACCGCCGACGGCGGCACCGCGATCATGTGCGGCTGGCTCCGCGACCGCTGGGGCATTCCCTGGCAGGTCGTGCCGGAGGTGCTTCCCCGCTTCCTGGCCGACCCGGATCCCGCCGTGTCGGCCCGGGTCTTCTCGGCCATGCAGGGCATGATCAAGCTGGACGTCGCCGCCCTCGAGCGGGCGGCCCACGCATGAAACCGATCCGGATCGCCTGAACCCATGACCTTCGACCTCGGCAGCCACGGCGGCTTCATCCTCGCCTCCTACGCGTTCACCGCCCTGGTGATGGCGGCCCTCGTCCTCAACGCGATCCGCGACCGGCGGGCGCAGAGGCGGGCGCTGGCCCAGCTTCAGCCGGAGGATCGCCGGTGAGCGTCGAGGCCCCTCCGGAGCCGGTCCGCCGCTCGCTCCTCGTCGTCGTCCCGGTGCTGGCCTTCGCGGTGCTGGCCGGCGTGTTCTTCCTGCGCCTGCGCTCCGGCGTCGATCCGGCCGCCCTCCCCTCCGCGCTGATCGGCAAGCCGGTGCCGAGCTTCGCGCTCCCGGCGGTGCCCGGCCTGACCGCGGACGGCAAGCCGGTGCCGGGCCTGTCGAGCGCCGACCTGAAGGGCGGCGTCACGGTGCTCAACGTCTGGGCCTCGTGGTGCGCGCCGTGCCAGGTCGAGCATCCGATGCTGATGCGGCTGGCGCGCGAGCCCGGCATCCGGCTCGTCGGGATCGACTACAAGGACGCGGCCGAGAACGGGCGCCGCTTCCTCGCCAAGAACGGCGTCCCGTTCCAGGCGGTGGGCCACGACGAAACCGGCCGCGTCGGCATCGATTTCGGGGTCTACGGCGTGCCCGAGACCTTCATCATCGGCCCGGACGGCGTGATCCGCGACAAGCTCGTCGGCATCGTCACGCCAGAGAACCTCGCGGACGTGATCGCCAAGATCCGGGCGGCCGGGAAGGTGGCCGCGAAGTAGGAAGGGACGGTCCGCACCGGCCCGGGCGGGCCGTCCGCCGAGCCGGCGGCGCCGGTTCGGCTTGCGCCCGATTCACGCGTCGGTCTTCTTGCGCTCGTAGCGGGCGAGCAGGGGCGTCTGGGCCAGCGCGAACACCACGGTCAGCGGCATGATGCCGAAGACCTTAAAGTTCACCCAGAAATCCTCGCTTTGGGTCCGCCACACCACCTCGTTGATCAGTGCCAGCGCGAGGAAGAACAGGCCCCAGCGGAAGGTCAGCTTCCGCCATCCCTCCTCGGTGAGCGAGAACACCGAGTCGAGCACCACCGAGAGCAGGGACTTGCCGAAGGCGAGCCCGCCGAGCAGCACCAGGCCGAACAGGGTGTTCACGATGGTGGGCTTCACCATGATGAAGGTCTTGTCCTGCAGATAGAGGGTCAACCCGCCGAACACGACCACCACCACGCCCGAGACCATCGGCATGATCGGCAGCCGGCGCACCAGGGCGAAGTGCACGGCGAGCGCCAGCACCGTCGCCGCGATGAACACCCCGGTCGCCACGAACAGCTTCTGATCGGCGGCGACGCCGAAGCGCTCGGCATAGGCGTTGCCGAGGAAGAAGATCACCAGCGGCCCCATCTCCAGGGCGAGCTTCAGGGCCGGCGGCAGGTGGCGGTGCGGGGGGACGGATTCGATCTGCATGCGTCTGGCCAGTGAATCCGAGCGGTCCGTCACGTCCCCGAACGGTCCGTCACGTCAGGGCGTCTCTATCGACGGGGAATGGTGAGGTCTACCGGAGGCGATCGGCCTCAGCCCTTCTCCAACCCCGCGATCGCCCGCGCGAAGTCCCGTGCCGCGAACGGCTCCAGGTCGTCGACGCCCTCGCCGACGCCGATGAAGTGGACCGGTAGGCCGAACTTCGCGGCGAGCGCGATCAGGATGCCGCCGCGCGCGGTGCCGTCGAGCTTGGTCATCACCAGGCCCGAGACCGGCGCGGCCTCGGAGAACAGCTCGACCTGCGACAGCGCGTTCTGGCCGACGGTGGCGTCGAGCACCAGCAGCGTGGCGTGCGGCGCTTCCGGGTCGCTCTTGCGCAGCACGCGGATGATCTTCTCGAGCTCCGCCATCAGGCCGGCCTTGTTCTGGAGCCGGCCGGCGGTGTCGATCAGGAGCACGTCGGTGCCCTCGGCCTTGGCGCGCTTCAGGGCGTCGAAGGCCAGGCCCGCCGCGTCCGCGCCCTGCGCCCCGCTCACCACCGGCGTGCCGGTGCGCGCACCCCAGACCTTGAGCTGCTCGATCGCGGCCGCGCGGAAGGTGTCGCCCGCCGCCAGCATCACCGAGCGCCCTTCCGCCTTGAGGCTGAGGGAAAGCTTGCCCAGCGTCGTGGTCTTGCCGGCGCCGTTCACGCCGATCATCAGGACCACGAACGGCTTCTTGGCGGCGTCGATCACCAGGGGCTTGGCCACCGGCTCCAGCGCGCGCTCGACCTCGGTCGCCAGGATCGCCCGGACCTCGTCGGGGGAGATGCCCTTCTCGTAGCGGCCCTTGCCGACGGCCTCCGAGATCCGCGTCGCGGTCTCGACGCCGAAATCCGCCTGGATCAGCGCGTCCTCCAGGTCCTCCAGGGTGTTGGCGTCGAGCTTGCGCTTGGTGAACAACCCGGTGACGCGGTCGGACAGGGCCGAGGAGGTCCGCTTCATGCCCGAGGTCAGCCGGGTCCACCAGCCGCGCTTCTCCGGCTCCGCCTCGGCCGGCGCCGCGTCGTTGACGGCGTCGTGGGCGAGGGAGGCGGCGACGTCGACCGGCTGGATGTCGGGCGCGCTGGCCGCCGCACCGGTCACGGTCTCGGTCCCGGTCGCCGGTTCCCGGGTGACGGTGGTGGCGTCGGCCGGCCCCGCGCCGTGGGCCGGGTCGTCGCCCGCGGTGCCCGCCGGCGGCGTCTCGGGCTCGCCCTCGATCGGTTGCAGGTCGGCGCCCTCGGTCGCGTCGGGCACCGCGTTGCGGTCGGGGTCGACCGGCGACGGCTCGGCCGGCGGCAGCGGCACGTGCGCCACGTCGTCGGCGCCGGTGGCGAAGTCCGGCTGGCCCTCCGCCGGCGAGGCGGGCGAGTCCGCCGGCGGCTCGGGGGCTTCGGTCGCGCCCTTGCGCCCGAACAGGCGGCCGAACCAGCCCGGCTTCTCGTCTTGGCTCATGTCGTCCTTGCTCCCGCGCCCCGGCACCGTTAGCCGGGAGGCATGTCGTCGCCCGCCGCTATCCACCCTGACATAGGCGCGCGCCTGCTCTACCGCGATGCCCTGGTCCTCGTCATCGACAAGCCTGCGGGTTTGCCGGTGCATCCGGGGCCGAAGGGCGGCGAGACCCTGACCGACCACCTCGACGGGCTGCGCTTCGGCCTGCCGCGGCGCCCGGAGGCCGCGCACCGGCTCGACCGCGACACCTCCGGCTGCCTCGCGCTCGGGCGCCACGCGCAGGCGCTCGCCCGCCTGAACAAGCTGTTCGCCGACGGGCGGGCCCGGAAGGCGTACTGGGCCCTGGTCGAGGGCGGCCCGACGGAGGAGACCGGCAGCGTCGACCTGCCGCTCGCCCGGCGCTCGAGCGATCCACGCTCGTGGTGGATGAAGGCGGATCCCGCCGGCGATCCGTCGCTGACGCATTGGCGCGTGCTCGGCCGGTCCGGGAGCCAGGCCTGGCTCGAGCTCGTGCCGGTCACCGGCCGCACCCATCAGCTTCGCGTCCACTGCGCCGCATCGGGGTTTCCGATCGTCGGGGACCCGATCTACGGCACCGCGCCGCGCCACGGCGGACCCGGCCTGCAGCTCCATGCCCGGCAGCTCGCCCTGCCGCTCTACCCGAAGAAGCCGCCGGTCGTCGCCGAGGCGCCGGCGCCGGAGCACATGCGGAGCGGGCTCCTCGCCTGC
>NZ_JAKSYF010000123.1:0-16081 GCF_022829745.1 Methylobacterium sp. E-016 | reverse complement strand
GGCCGTGGCCTGGGCGGTGGCGATCACCTCGCCGGCCCGCGTCGTGATCTGCGACCGCGAATCGGTTCTGCCGTCCCCCGTCGCCCCCGTCCCCTGCACCGCCGCGCACTGCTCCTCCCCCGACGCCGCCTGCTGCTGAGCCGACGCGCGCATCTCGCACGCCGCCGCGTACAGGTCCGACGTCGCCGCACGGTTCGTCCGAGCCAAGTCCGCAAGCCCAGAGACCATCCCGTTCAGCGCACGGGACAGCCGGCCGATCTCGTCGCCGCCGCGAACCTGCAGCGTCTGGGACAGGTCGCCGCCGCCGACCGTCTCGGCGAACGCCATCACGCTCTCCAGCGGCCGCACCACCGCACGGCTGATCAGGATCGTGACGAGGATCGCCAGGAGGACGCTGGCGAGCAGCGTCAGCAGGATCGAGAGCCGCGAGCGCTCGTGGATCGCGCCGATCCCGCGCTGGCCCACGGCGATGCTCTCGTCGAGGGCGACGCGGGTGCGCTCGACGGCGGCGATGGTGGCCTCGTAGGCGCGGCCGATCTCGGCGTTGCGGGCCTCGACGCCGGTGACGTCGCCGCCGACCGCGGCCACGAGCTGCGCCTCGCTCGCATCCCGGTACGGACGATAGATCGCGACGGCCTGCCTCAGGACGCCGTGCAGGCGGTCCCAGGCCGTCGTCCGATCCACCGAGAGGGCGCGGGCGCGGTAGGCGTCGGCCTCGCGGATCAGGTCGTCGAAGAGCGCGTCGGTCGATGCGGCCGTGCGACGCCAGGTGGTGAGGACGTCCTCGTCGCGCATGGGCTGCCCTTGCGCCTTCATCAGCGTGGCGATCACCGCGTTGCGGCGCAGGATGCCGAGGTCGCGCGTCTGGTTGCCGAGGATGTCGAGCTGGCGCAGCACCGCGAGGTCGCGGGCGACGATGGTGTCGGTGGCGTCGCGGACCGAGCCGATCTGGCCGATCGCGTAGAGGCCGAGGGCGATCAGCACCACCGTCACGGCCGTGAAGCCGAGGAGGATCCGTTTTCCAATCGAGATCGACAAGGCGGCTGATGCTCCGGGTCGGGCGGCGTCGTGGATCGCGCGCGTCTCGCGCCTCAAGGCAGGGTGCGCCGCAGCAGCTGCGGCAGGTCGATGACGACGAAGTCGCCGAGACCGGACGGGCCGGGATCGGCCGCGGCATAGCGCGAAACCGCTTCGCCGCCGAATCCGCCCTCCGCCGCGGCGGCCTCGGCGAGGTGGGCGAGCCCCAGCACGCGGTCGACGGCAAGCGCGGTCGGCGTCGCGGCCGTGCGAAGGACGACGAGGTGGCCGCCTTCGACGCGGTCCGCGCCCGGGCGGCCGAGCGCGCGGGCGAGGCCGACGACGCTGACGATCCGTCCGGACAGGGCGACGAGGCCGAGGATCGCGGGCGGCGCGCCCGGCACGGGCGTGCATGATCGCATGGGCACCACCCGCGCGACGTCGGCGAGGGGCAGGCCGAAGCGCTCCGGGCCGCAGGCGCAGACGAGATGGGCCTCGACCGGCGCGGCCTCGCGCGCCGTCGCCCCGCGCCGGGCGAGGGCGGCCGTGCGGTCCGCGCGCAGCGCCGCCTCGCGCCCGTGCCGGCCGTCGCCCCGTTCCATCTGGCGATCCGCCGCGTTCACGCCGCCCCCGTTCCGATGCCGTCGCGGATCGCCGCCGCGCTCAGGGCGATCTCCCCGGCACACGCCCCGTCGCCCTCGGGCAACGCCGCATCCGGCGGCAGCGCTTGGCTCAAGGCGACCGCATTGTCCAGCGCCCGGCGGGCGTCGGCGGTCCGTCCGAGGGCTCCGAGCAGCAGGCCGAGATGGTAATGGGCCATCACGTAGCCGCGATCGAGATAGAGCGCGCCGCGGAAGGCCCGCTCGGCTTCGGCCTCGCGGCCGAACCCGAGCGCGAGCAGGCCCTCGTAGAGCCGAAGGGACGCATCGGTCGGCCGCGCGGCGAGCGCGTTCCGCAGGAGGCGCCACGCCGCGCCCGTGTCGCCGGAATCGGCCAGCATGCGGATCGTGCGCGCCACGTCCTCCGCCGTCTCGTCGACGACGGCCGGAGCGCTCGCCGCCGGCACCGGACGGATCGCTTCGGCGACGGCGTCTCCGGCAGGCACCGCGAGCAGCGCCTCGTGAGCCGGACCGGGTTCGATGGGAGTGGCGGAGGGCGGACGCTCGAGCCCGGCCGGCTCGGCAGGATCGGCAGGATCGGGAGGCGCGGGCAGGGACGCCGATTCGAGCGGACGGCGATAGGCGACCGTGCCGGGGAGGTTCACCGCATCGAGCCAGCCTGCGAAGGCCGGATGGGGCTCCGCATGGCCGATCAGCAGCCAGCCGCCGGGCCGCAGGCGCCGGCCCAGCGCCCGCACGATCGCGGCGACGGTCTCGGCGCTGAAGTAGATTAGCACGTTGCGGCAAAGAATGAGATCGAACCCGTCGAAGCCCTCGGCCGCCGTCCCGTCGACGAGGCTCATCAGGTTCTGGCGCTCGAAGCGCACCATGCGGCGAAACTCCGGCCGCAGGGCGTAGCCGCCCTCGCGGGCCGCCCCGGGGCTCGCCGGGATGCGATGGAAGTGGCGCAAGCGCTCCTCGACCGGCAGCGTCCGCAGCGCCCAGCGGCCGTACTCGGCCGCCCGGGCGGTGGCGAGGGCGGCGACGCTGATGTCGGTGCCGACGATCGCGACGCGCCAGTCCGCCAGGGCCGGGCCGAGCAGCTGGTGCAGCAGGATCGCCACCGAGTAGGGCTCGGCCCCCGTCGAGCAGCCGGCGCTCCAGACCCGGAGGCTGCGCTCGGCCGCGCGCCCGGCGATCAGGCCGGGTAGGATGGTCTCGCGCAACGCGGTGAACTGCTCGGCGTAGCGGAAGAAGAAGGTCTCGCCGATGGTGATCTCGGCCTCGAGCGCGGCCCATTCGCCGGCGCCCGCGTTCAGGCGCGCGTCGTAGGCCGCGGCATCGGCGACGTTGCAGGCCTTGAACCGCCGCCGCAGGCGGTCGAACAGCAGGTCGTCCTTGTCGGCGTAGTAGTGATGGCCGGTGCGCGCGATGATCCGCGCCTTGAGGGCCGCGTAGCCCGGATCGTCGTGGGGGCTCGGACCGGGCGGCCGACGCATGGGGTCCCGCGCCTTCCGCTCAGGCGGCCGGCAGCGCGGCGAGGCGCGCCTTCGCCGCCCGCGTCAGGTGGCCGACCCGGGCGCGCTCCTCGGCGCTGAGCAGGCGCGCCGGGTCGAGGGCGTGGATCAGCCGGTCGCCCCGGGCGATCTCGGCGGAGACGCAGCCGTTGAGGCTCGCGCCCGCGGCGACGGGCCGGATCGCGGCGGCCTCGACGGCGACGAGGTCGGTCACCCGGTCGACGAGCCAGGCCGCGGCGGCGTCCGGCGTCAGGATCAGGTGGGCGTAGGGGCCCGGGTCGTGCGCGCCCTCGCGCAGGCCGAGAAGGCGCGCGAGGTCGACCACCGGAACCGGCTCTCCGCCGAGGTTGAGGAACCCCGCGAGCCAGCCGCCGCAGGCCGGCGGCCGGAACAGGTCCGGCAGCGGCAGCACCTCGCCGGCCGCGGATCGCGGCAGCGCGCACGGGGTGCCCGCGACGTCGAGGAGCAGGTAGCTGAGCGAGGCCGTCTCGGGCTGGGCCACCGGCGTTCCGTGCTCTCGCGCTCGTTGGGAGGGGGACGAGGATCGGTGATAGGCCGGGCGCCGATGCGGGGCAATCGCGCCGCGCGCCGTCGGGCCGGGCTGCGGCAAATGCTTCGCGGAGGCCGGATCCTTCGCGGCGGCCCGGCTCTCCGCCGGAATGCCGTTGACCATCGCCGAGGCCTTCGTTAAGACAACCGTCACTTTTCACGCGGAGCGCCATGCGGGCGGCCCGCGTTGGGCGAGAGATCGATCCCGATGACGACGATCCTTATCGTAGCGGAAGCGCCACCGACGGGGCGGCCCTGATCTCAGGGCCGCGATCCGGGCGGTGGCGCATGCAGGGTCCCTCGCGGGGCCCTTTTTTGTTGCCCGCGCCGATCGACGACATCGAGACGACGAAGACCAGCAAGGCGAGCAGGAGGAAGACGATGGGCGGCGAGGTCATGACCGGGGCCGAGATGGTCATCCGGGCGTTCCAGGATCAGGGTGTCGACACGCTGTTCGGGTATCCCGGCGGCGCGGTGCTGCCGATCTACGATGCGCTCTTTCACCAGGACGCGGTCAAGCACGTACTGGTCCGCCACGAGCAGGGCGCCGTGCACGCCGCCGAGGGCTATGCCCGCTCGTCGGGCAAGGTCGGCTGCGTGCTCGTCACCTCGGGTCCCGGCGCCACCAACATCGTCACCGGGTTGACCGACGCGCTGCTCGACTCGATCCCGCTCGTCTGCATCACGGGCCAGGTCCCGACGCACCTGATCGGCACCGACGCGTTCCAGGAATGCGACACGGTCGGCATCACGCGCCACTGCACCAAGCACAACTACCTGGTCAAATCGATCGACGACCTGCCGCGCATCCTGCACGAGGCCTTCTACGTCGCCTCTCACGGCCGCCCCGGCCCCGTCGTCGTCGACCTGCCGAAGGACATCCAGTTCGCGAGCGGGCTCTACGAGCGTCCCTCGGTCGACGGGCACAAGACCTACAAGCCGGCGGTGAAGGGCGATGCGGACAAGATCCGCGCCGCCGTCGAGCTGATGGCGCAGGCGCGCCGCCCGGTCTTCTACACCGGCGGCGGCGTGATCAATTCCGGCCCCGAGGCCTCGCGCCTGCTGCGCGAGCTCGTCGCCGAGACGGGCTATCCGGTCACCTCGACCCTGATGGGCCTGGGCGCCTTCCCGGCCTCCGACGACAGGTTCCTCGGGATGCTGGGGATGCACGGCACCTACGAGGCCAACCTCGCGATGCACGAGTGCGACGTGATGATTTGCGTCGGCGCGCGGTTCGACGACCGCATCACCGGCCGGCTCGACGCGTTCTCGCCGTTCTCGAAGAAGATCCACATCGACGTCGACGCCTCCTCGATTAACAAGGTGGTCAAGGTCGACGTCGGCATCGTCGGCGATTGCGGATCCGTGCTCGCCGACATGCTGGAGGCATGGCGCGCCCTGCCGTCGCAGCCCGAGAAGTCCAACCTCGACGGGTGGTTCGCCAAGATCCGCACCTGGCGGGCGCGCGAGTGCCTCGCCTACTGGCCCTCGGGCACGATCATCAAGCCGCAGCACGCGGTGCAGCGCCTCTACGAGGCGTGCAAGGACCGCGAGACCTACATCACCACTGAGGTCGGCCAGCACCAGATGTGGGCGGCGCAGTACTTCAAGTTCGAGGAGCCGAACCGCTGGATGACGTCGGGCGGCCTCGGCACCATGGGCTACGGCCTGCCCGCGGCCATCGGCACGCAGCTGGCCCATCCCAAGGGCCTGGTCATCGACATCGCGGGCGAAGCCTCGATCCTGATGAACATGCAGGAGCTCTCGACCGCGGTGCAGTACCGCCTGCCGGTCAAGATCTTCATCCTGAACAACGAGTACATGGGCATGGTGCGCCAGTGGCAGGAACTGCTGCACGGCTCGCGCTACTCGCAGAGCTACTCGGAGAGCCTGCCGGACTTCGTCAAGCTAGCGGAGGCCTACGGCGCCAAGGGCATCCGCTGCGACAAGCCGGGCGACCTCGACGCGTCGATCGCCGCGATGCTCGACTACGACGGGCCGGTCGTGTTCGACTGCATCGTCGACAAGAAGGAGAACTGCTTCCCGATGATCCCGTCGGGCAAGGCGCACAATGAGATGCTGCTCTCCGACTATCTCGGCGAGACCGGCATGGAGATCGGCGACGTGATCTCCGAGGAAGGCAAGATGCTGGTGTAGCCTCTTGGTTGCAGCCCGACCCTGGGGTCGGGCTGCGGTCCGCCGCCTCGGCGGCGACGCGCAGCCGCGCTTGCCTCGCGCCAGGGGTGCGAGACCGCGGATCGAACGAACTGGACGACGAGGACGCGCCCCGCGATGAACGCCATGAACACCCACTACCCCGATGCCGGCCGGATCGAGGCCGTCAACCGGCACACCCTCGCCGTGATCGTCGACAACGAGCCGGGCGTGCTCGCGCGCATCTCCGGGATGTTCTCGGGACGCGGCTACAACATCGAGAGCCTGACGGTGTCGGAGACGGAGGAGGCGCGCCATCTCTCGCGCATCACCATCGTCACCGCCGGCACCAACGCGGTGATCGACCAGATCAAGGCGCAGCTCGACCGCCTCGTGCCGGTGCACCGGGTCGTCGACCTGACCCTCCAGGGCAGCGCGCTGGAGCGCGAGCTCTGCCTGGTGAAGGTGGCGGGGCAGGGCGAGCATCGCGGCGAGGCGCTCCGGCTCGCCGCCGCCTTCGGCGCCAAGACGCTCGACGCGACGCTGACCTCCTTCGTGTTCGAGCTGACCGGCGCGACCGAGGAGATCGACCGCTTCATCCGCCTGATGACCGTGCTCGGCCTCGTCGAGATCTCCCGCACCGGCATCGCCGCGATGGGCCGCGGCGCCGACCCGATGTGATTTCGCACGGCCGACGCTATGATAGTGTCGGCCCGCGAAAGGAGTGTCGCGATGGAAGGGAAGCTGGAGCGATCCGGGGAGGCGTTCGCCGTTCGGTTGTCCGCGGAGGATGTCCGCTCGCTCGGCTTGAGTGAGGGCCAGACCGTGGAGGTGACGGCGAAAGACCCGCTGCCCAATACCATCGATGCAACATCTTCGGTTCAGGTCCGCCGATACGTGAACGGGATCCCGGTCTTCACGATGGCCGAGATGGTCGCGGAAGCGCGCAGACTCGGACCAGCCTTCGAGCCTCCCACCGTCGACTGGGGACCGGACCGCGGGTCCGAAATCATCGACGATGACGACCCCCGTTGAGCGGCGGACGCGTCCCGGCGAATTGGTTCTCGTGGATCTGGAGCCCGTCCGCGGAACCGAGCAGAACGGCCGCCGTCCGGCCCTGGTGGTCTCGAACGACGACATGCACCTGCTGGCGCGCCGCGTGATCATCTGCCCGATCACGCGCAACCGCGATGCCTGGCCGACAAAGGTGATGTTGCCCGCGGGTCTCGCGGTGGAGGGAGCGGTGCTGGTCGATCAGGTCCGTTCGATCGATCGGGATGCGCGCATCCTGCGATCCCTCGGCTTCGTTCCGGACGTCGTCCTCGCCGAGGTCCGCGGCAGGCTCGCGGCACTTCTCAGCCTCATGACAGACGATGGTACGCGCCCATGACCACCCTCTACTACGCCCCCGGCGCCTGCTCGCTCGCCGCGCACATCGCGCTGGAGGAGGCGGGCGCGCCCTACGACACCGTGCGCCTCGACCTCGCCGCCGGCGACCAGCGCGCGCCGGAATACCTCGCGATCAACGAGCGCGGCCGGGTGCCGGCCCTGGTCGCGGGCGACTGGGTCCTCACCGAGAATTCGGCGATCCTGCGCCACGTCGCCCGCGCGCACCCGGAGGCGAGGCTCTGGCCCGAGGACCTGAAGGCGCAGGCGGTGGCCGACGAGTGGCTGTGCTGGCTCTCGATCAACCATCACCCGGCCTACGCCCATATCCGCCGGCCGGAGCGCTACAGCAACGACGAGGCGGCGCTGCCCGGCATCCGCGCCAAGGCGGCCGACACGTTCGGCGACCTGTGCACGATGACCGAGGTCCGGCTCCCGAACGGCGGCTGGGCTGTGCAGGATCGCTACAGCGTGGTCGACGCCTACCTGATGGTCTTCTGGGTCTGGGCCCGCGGCCCGACGCTGCGGTTCGACATGCCGGCGCGGTTCCCGTCCTGGACCGCCCATGCCCGCGCGATGGCCGAGCGGCCGGCCGTGCAGGCGGTCTTCGCCCGCGAGGGCCTGCCGCTTCCCGCCTGACGCGCGCCTGCGACTGGACACCTTGCGGCCGGCGCCGAATCGCCCTATCAGGCGAACCGTACGGTACGGTACGGCTCGGCACCCGATGGCAGCAGGCTCGGCGATCCACGACGCGACCCCCTCGGTCCGCCAGCAGGCCGTGCTCGATGCGGTCCTGGACCTGATGGTGGAGGCGGGCGACCAGCTCACCATGGATGCGGTCGCGCGCCGGGCGAGCTGCTCGAAGGAGACGCTGTACAAGTGGTTCCGGGACCGCGACGGCCTGCTGACCGCGACGGTGCAATGGCAGGCCTCGCGCGTGCGTGCCGGGCAGTACGAGGCCCGCGCGCTCGACGTCGCCGCCCTGAGCGAGAGCCTTCGCGATTTCGCCACGACCTGGCTCGGCGTGATCTCGAGCCGGGCCTCGATCGCCCTGAACCGCATCGCCATCGGCGACGCGGCGTCTCGGAAGAGCAACCTCGGCAGCATCGTGCTCGCCAACGGGCGCTTCGCGATCGGCGACCGCCTGAAGCCGGTGCTGGAGGCCGGCCGCGCGGCGGGGCTTCTCGCCTTCGACGACAGCGAGAGCGCCTTCCGGACCTTCTTCGGCCTCGTCGGCCGCGACGTGCAGATCAGACTTCTGCTCGGCGATGCGATCGTCTTCGACGCCGCCGAGATCAGACGCGACGCCGCCCGGGCGGTGGAGCAGTTCCTGGCCCTCTACGGCCAGCCCAAGCGCTAACCACACCCCCTTCACGAGAGAGGACACACATCATGCGGGTCTACTACGATCGCGACGCCGACCTGAACCTGATCAAGGGCAAGAAGGTCGTCATCGTCGGCTACGGCAGCCAGGGCCATGCCCACGCGCTCAACCTGCGCGATTCCGGCGTGAAGGACATCGCCATCGCGCTGCGCGAGGGCTCGGCCACCGCCACGAAGGCGGAAGGCCAAGGCTTCAAGGTGATGTCGGTCGCCGACGCGGCCAAGTGGGCCGACGTCGTGATGATGCTCACCCCCGACGAGCTGCAGGGCGACATCTACAAGGAGTCGCTGGAGCCGAACATGAAGCAGGGCGCCGCCCTCCTGTTCGCCCACGGCCTCAACGTGCACTTCAACCTGATCGAGCCGCGTCCCGATCTCGACGTGCTGATGGTCGCCCCGAAGGGCCCCGGCCACACGGTCCGCGGCGAGTACCTCAAGGGCGGCGGCGTGCCGACCCTGATCGCCATCGCCCAGGACGCCTCGGGCAACGCCCACGACCTCGGCCTGTCCTACGCCTCGGCCAACGGCGGAGGACGTGCCGGCATCATCGAGACCACCTTCAAGGAAGAGTGCGAGACCGATCTCTTCGGCGAGCAGGCCGTGCTGTGCGGCGGCCTCGTCGAGTTGATCAAGGCCGGCTTCGAGACCCTGGTCGAGGCGGGCTACGCCCCCGAGATGGCCTATTTCGAGTGCCTGCACGAGGTGAAGCTCATCGTCGACCTCATCTACGAGGGCGGCATCGCCAACATGAACTACTCGATCTCGAACACCGCCGAGTACGGCGAGTACGTCACCGGCCCGCGCATCGTCACGTCCGAGACCAAGGCCGAGATGAAGCGCGTCCTCGACGACATCCAGTCGGGCATCTTCACCCGCAACTGGATGCTGGAGAACAAGGTCGGCCAGACCTCGTTCAAGGCCACCCGCGCCAAGCTCGCCCGTCACCCGATCGAGGAGGTCGGCGCCAAGCTCCGCGGGATGATGCCGTGGATCTCCGAGAAGGCGCTGGTCGACAAGACCAAGAACTGATTCTTTTCGGACCTTCGGTCGCGCCGTTCCCGACGACCGTCGACGAGGAAGGCCGGCCCCGTGGAAGCGGGGCCGGCCTTTTTCATGCGCCGGCCAAACGCGGCAATTGCCCGCGCGGACGTTTGAGGGGACAGTGCCGCCGCGAAATTCCGGGACAACTCGGCGACGCAAGGATCGCGGAGGCTCGGCCGGCTCAGGAGGAAACCATGGCCTCGCTCTATTCGGACGCGCACCGCGCGCTCCAGCAGGAATTCAAGACCACCAAGCTCGCCGACCGCCTCGACACCCAATGGGTGCACGAGACGATCCAGGACGACGAGGCGGCCTTCATCGGCTCGCGCGACATGTTCTTCCTGTCGACCGTCGATCCCGACGGCATGCCGACCGTCTCGTACAAGGGCGGCAGCCCCGGCTTCGTGAAGGTGCTGGACGACCACACCCTGGTGTTCCCCGGCTTCGACGGCAACGGGATGTTCTATTCGATGGGCAACATCGAGGGGCAGGCCAAGGTCGGGCTGCTCTTCATCGACTTCGAGACGCCGCACCGCATCCGCGTTCAGGGCACCGCCACGCTGCTGCGCGACGACCCGCTGATGGCGCGCTACACCGAGGCCAAGTACCTCGTGCGCGTCGACGTGTTGAAGATCTGGGTCAACTGCCCGCGCTACATCCACAAGTACGAGAAGGTCGCGCAGAACAAGTACGTCCCGACCCCCGGCAGGGAGACGCCGCTGGCCGCGTGGAAGCGCCTCGACCTCGCCGGCGACGTGATCTCCGACGCGGACAAGGCCCGCGTCGCGAAGGAAGGCCGCCTGGAGGTTCCGGAATACCAAGCGCTGGTCGCCCGCGGCGAGGCTTAGGCCTCAGGCGCCGAGCTGGCGCGCGAGGTCGGCGAGGTCGGCGGCCGCGAAGGTCACCGGCACGCTCGGCGCCGTCTCGCCGCCGGCCGGCCCGTGCTCGCGCGGACGGGCGACGTGGGCGGTCGCCAGCCCGTGCTGCGCGGCCGCCGCGAGATCGCTCGAATGCGCCGCGACCATCAGGGTCTCGGAGGCCGCGAAGCCGAAAGCCGCGACGGCGTCGCGATAAAGGGTCGGCTTCGGCTTGTAGTCGCGGGAATAGCCTGCGCCGAGGATCGCATCGAACCCCAGCCTGTTGCGCCGCGCCAAGTCGACCATCAGCCGGACAGGCCCGTTCGAGACCGGCGCGAGCAGGTGGCCGATCCGCAGGCGGGCCAGCGCCTCCGGCACCTCCGGCCAGGCGTCGAGCCGGTGCCAGGCTTGGACGAGCTCGGCCCGGACGGCCTCGGGAACCCCGGCGATGCCGAAGGCGGCGAGCACCTCCGGCAGCGACTCGCCCTGCAGCGCGTCGAGGTCGACGTAGGCGCGGGCGCCCGACCGTACCGTCTCCATCGACGGCCCGTAGCGCGCCCGCCACGCATCGGCGAAGGCGCCGCCGTCGAGCGCCGCCGCGTAGGGCGCGAGCAGCCGCTCCGCCTCCCGCGCCACGCCCGAGCGCCAATCCACGAGCGTGCCGAAGACGTCGAAGACCAGCGCCCGGATCGCCATCACACGCTCCGCAGCCGGATGCGGCGGACGAAGCCGACGATGTCCTTGACCGCGTCGAGGGTCGGCGCGGCGATCGCCTCGGCGCGCTCGGCGCCGTCGGCCAGCACCGCGTCGATGTGGGCGGTGTCGGCGGTCAGGCGCTTCATCTCGGTGGCGATCGGCGCCAGCGTCTCGACGGCGAGTTCGACCAGCGCGCCCTTGAAGGCGGAGAACTGCGCGCCGCCGTGATCGGCCAGCACCGCGTCGCGCGTCGTGCCCTTGAGCCCGGCGAAGATGCCGACGAGGTTGTCGGCCTCCGGCCGGCCGGCGAGGCCCGCGACCTCCGAGGGGAGGGCGTCCGGGTCGGTCTTGGCCCGGCGCACCTTGCTGGCGATCGCGTCGGCATCGTCGGTGAGGTTGATGCGCGAATTGTCCGAGGCATCGGACTTCGACATCTTCTTGGTGCCGTCGCGCAGGCTCATCACGCGGGCGGCAGGTCCCCCGATCAGCGGCTCGGTGATCGGGAAGAACCCGGCGCCCGCATCGTGCCCGTGCGCGGCGATCGAGCCGGCGAAGTCGGTGTTGAACTTCTGCGCGATGTCGCGGGTCAATTCGAGGTGCTGCTTCTGGTCCTCGCCCACCGGCACGTGCGTCGCGCGGTAGGCCAGGATGTCGGCCGCCATCAGCACGGGATAGTCGTACAGGCCGATCGAGGCCGCCTCGCGGTCCTTGCCGGCCTTGTCCTTGAACTGGGTCATCCGGTTGAGCCAGCCGAGCCGCGCGACGCAGTTGAACACCCAGGCGAGCTCGGCGTGCTGCGGCACCTGGCTCTGGTTGAACACGATCGAGCGCTTCGGATCGATGCCGGCGGCCAGGAAGGCGGCCGTGACCTCGCGGATCTGGCCTTTGAGCGCCTCCGGGTCCTGCCACAGGGTGATCGCGTGTAGGTCGACGACGCAGTACAGGCATTGCGCCTCGCACGCCTGCATCTCGACGAAGCGCTTGATCGCGCCGAGGTAGTTGCCGAGATGCAGGTTGCCCGTCGGCTGCACGCCCGAGAACACCAGTTCCTTGAACGCGGCCATCGGCGCGGTCCCTCGAATGCCGGGCCGAGGCGATCTCGCGTCCCTGGAAGGCCGGGTTTCTGGCACCCGGGGGACGAACCGGTCAAGGCGAGGGCTGCTAGGGCTCGCGATAGGCGCCTTGCGCGCTCGGGCAGAGGTCGAGCAGCACGCAGCGGCCGCAGGCGGGCTTGCGGTGGTGGCAGACCTGCTGGCCGTGCAGCATCAGGATCTCGTGGTTGTCGTAGAGGTCCTGCGCCGACCAGTCGGCCGGAAGCTGCGCCCGCAGGATCGGGTGCGAGGGGCCGACATCCACCTTCGCGCCGATCAGCCCGAGGCGCTGGGCGACGCGGTGGTGGTGGCTGTCCACCGGCAGCGCCGCCATGCGCAGCACCGAGAACGACAGCACCGCCGCGCTGGTCTTCGGCCCGACCCCGGGGATCGCCTCGAGCCAGGTGCGCGCCGCCTCGACCGGCATGTCGGCCAGGAAGGCGAGGGACAGGCTGCCGCGGCGCGCCTCGACCGCCCGGAGCACGGCCTGGATGCGCGGCGCCTTCAGCTCCGGCCAGGTCACGCCGCGGATGGTGTCCTCGATCGCCTCCACCGGCGCGGCGAGCATGTCCGCCCAGTCGGGATAGCGGGCGCGCAGCGCCTTGAACGCGCGGCCCGAATCGGCGTTGCGGGTGCGGTGCGAGAGCAGCGACGACACCAGCTCCGAGAGCGGGTCGAGGCTGTGGAAATACGGGATCGGGCAGCCGTAGACCGGGCACAGCCTGCGGTGGATCTCGAGCGCCTTCGCCGCGAGGTCGGCGGGCGCGTCCTCCGGGACCGCGGCGGTGGGGCGCGGCGGACGTTCGGCGGCGAAGAGGTCGTGGCGGTTCGCGCTGGGCATCAGGGCGGAATCCGCGAGGATTCCCGCCGGTTCCGCCCGCGCGACGTCGCAGGTCCACCGCGTCGGCGCGTCGACGTTACCGCGTCAGCGCGTAGATGTTCACGTCGAGCTTGTCGTCGGCCTTGTCGTTCAGGTCGGTGACGTACTCCTCGATGAAGCGGTCCTGGACGACGATGTCCTTGGCGTCGAGGTAGGTCGTCAGGGTCTCGTAGGTGCCGTCGATGTCGTCGTAGGAGCCCTTGTGCGGGAAGCGCAGGGCCTTGCCGGAGGGCGTCGTGCCGAAGTGCAGGCCGTCGGCGGCGCTCGGCGCGGGCTCGGGGGCGGAGGCCACCGGGATCATCGCCTCGTAGACGAAGCCGTCGTCGTCGGTGCGGGTGAAGACTGCGAGCGGGCGCCCGGTCGCGGCGATGCCGGCCTTGGCGAGGTCCGCCTCGATCTTGGCGAAGGCCTCCTTCAGGCTCGGCACAGCCTCCTCCCACTTCGCCTTGCCGGACAGGATCGCGGCGGGCTTGGCCGGCAGCGTCACCGCGTCGACGTCGTCGGCGTTGGCCGGGGTCTCCACCAGGGTCTTCCGCCCGGAGGCCTGAGCCGGGGACGGTGCCTGCGCCTGAGGCGGTGCCGGGGGCGGCGCCGGCGCGGGAGCGGGCGCCGACGGCAGGGTCGGCGACGTGATCGCCTTCTCGGGCGCGGGCGCGGACGACTTGTTCGGATCGGCGGGCGGGTTCGGCGCGGTCGTGGTCGGGAGCGGGTCCGTCACCGCGGGCGAGGGCGCCGTCGAGGCCGGCGGCGGGGGCTGCTCGGCCAGGACCGGCAAGGCCAGGACGGGAAGGACGGCGGCGCCGAGAAGGCCGGCGGCGAGCGTGAGGCGAGGGCGGGTCAAGGCAGCGCTCCGGCAAAGGCATCGAGGCGACGACCGAAGGCCGCCGCGGACCGAATCGGCACGGTCCCGTCACGCCCGAACGTAGTGACGAACACCGGTCTTCGCGAGGCCGTCGATGCAGGTTCCCGAAGCGCGGCGTGCGGGCGCGGCGGATCTGCCACGCTCCGGCGCGCGGAGCCGCCCCTCGCGTCGGACGCCGGCCTTGCCATATACGGGGCCTCGACGACGGGCCGTTCGGAAGCCCGACCCCGCATCCCGCGACGACGCAGCTCGAACCACCATGGCCGCATGAGCGCACTCGCCCACAGACGCTTCCTGAAGATGCACGGCGCCGGCAACGCGATCGTGGTGCTGGACCTGCGCGGCAGCGGCGTCCGCGTCGCCGCCGCCGAGGCGCGCGCCATCGCGGCCGACCCGTCCTCGAGCTTCGACCAGCTGATGGTGCTGCACGATCCGCGAAGCCGCGGCACCGACGCGTTCATGCGGATCTACAACACCGACGGCTCGGAATCGGGCGCCTGCGGCAACGGCACCCGCTGCGTCGCCTACGCGATGCTCGACGACCCGGCCATGGCACGCCCCGTCGAGACCGGGCGGCTGGTCCTGGAGACCGATGCCGGCCGCGTGGAGGTGAAGCGCGTCGCCGAGCGCTCCTTCACCGTCGACATGGGGCGCCCCCGGCTCGCCTGGAACGAGATCCCGCTGCGCGACCCCTTTCCCGACACGCGGCGGATCGAGCTGCAGATCGGGCCGATCGACGACCCGATCCTGCATTCGCCGGGCGCGGTGAACATGGGCAACCCGCACGCGGTGTTCTTCACCGACCGCGACCCGGACACGTTCGACCTCGGGCAGATCGGCCCGATGCTGGAGAACCACCCGATCTTCCCCGAGCGCGCCAACATCTCGATCGCGCAGGTCCGGGGGCGGGAAGCGATCAAGCTCCGGGTTTGGGAGCGCGGCGCCGGGCTGACGCTCGCCTGCGGGACGGCCGCCTGCGCCGCCGTGGTCGCCGCCTCGCGCCTGCGGATGATCGGCCGGCAGGCCACCGTGAGCCTGCCCGGCGGCGAGCTGTTCGTGGAGTGGCGCGCCGACGACCACGTGCTGATGACCGGCCCGGTCTGCCTCGTCGCCGAAGGCCGCTTCGCCCCCGAATTGTTCGCGCAGGACGCCGCCTGATGGCGGTCGAGACGCTGACCTTCGGCTGCCGGCTGAACACCGTCGAGGCCGAGGTGATGCGCGGCCATGCCGAGGCGGCATCGCGCGACCGCGACCTCGTCGTGGTCAACACCTGCGCCGTCACGACGGAAGCCGGGCGGCAGGCGCGCAAGGCGATCCGCCGCCTGCACCGCGAGCGGCCGGGCGCCGAGATCGTCGTCACCGGCTGCGGCGCGCAGATCGAGACCGCGGCCTACGCCGCGATGCCCGAGGTCGCCCGCCTCGTCGGCAACGGCGACAAGCTCTCCCCCGCCGCATGGGGGCCGGACCACGACCGTCCGCGCGATGCCGTGGGCGACGTGTTCGCCGCCCGCCACGCCGCGCCGACGCGGATCGCGGGCGTGGCCGGGCACACCCGCGCCTTCGTCCCCGTGCAGAACGGCTGCGACCACCGCTGCACCTTCTGCGTCATCCCGTTCGGGCGCGGGCACTCGCGCTCGGTGGCGCCCGCGGCGGTGATTGATCAGGTGGCGCACATCGTCGCCCATGGCGGCCGCGAGGTCGTGCTCACCGGCGTCGACCTCACCGCCTACGGCCGCGACCTCGCCGGCGCGTCCGAAAGCCTCGGCACGCTGGTGCTGGCGATCCTCGCCGCGGTGCCGGACCTCGCGCGCCTGCGCCTGTCCTCGATCGACTCGATCGAGGCCGACGACGCCCTGATGCGCGCGCTCGCCGACGAGCCCCGGCTGATGCCGCACCTGCACCTGTCGCTGCAGGCCGGCGACGACCTCGTGCTGAAGCGGATGAAGCGGCGCCATGCGCGGTCCGACGCGATCCGCTTCTGCCGGGAGGTGCGGCGGTTGCGGCCGGACGCGGTGTTCGGCGCCGACCTGATCGCCGGCTTCCCGACCG
>NZ_JAKSYF010000086.1:0-421 GCF_022829745.1 Methylobacterium sp. E-016 | reverse complement strand
AGATCACCAGGCCGAGGCCGGTGCCGCCGAAGCGCCGGCTGATCGAGCCGTCGACCTGGCTGAAGCGCTTGAACAGCCGGTCCTGCTGCGCCGAATTGATCCCGATGCCGGTGTCGGTGACCTCGAAGCGCAGGTCGTGGCCGCGCGCCCCCGAGCGCTCGCGCCGGACCACGAGGGTCACCGAGCCGACGGGGGTGAACTTCACCGCGTTGTTCAGCAGGTTCAGCAGCACCTGGCGCAGCCGGCTCGCGTCGCCGAGGACGAAGGCGGGCAGATCCGGGTCGATCCGGGTCTCGATCCGCAGGTTGCTCTTCAGCGCGCCGCCGCGGACGATCGAGACGGTGTTGTCGATCACCGAGACCAGCGGGAACGAGACCGGGTCGAGGGTCAGCTGCCCGGCCTCGATCTTCGAGAAGTCGAG